>SLRI01000419.1 GCA_007131045.1 Rhodospirillales bacterium | reverse complement strand
GATGGTCTTCTGCTCGCCACCATGCCGGGCGGCGAGAGCCTGGCCGAGGCCCGGGAGTGCCTGCTCGCAGCCGAGCTCGAGGTCACCGGTGGTGCCGGCCTGCGCGTCTCGCCGATGATCGACGTCAGGGATGCGGGTGCACTGTTGCAGCGGGCCGGCTTCGCCTTGCCGGTCGCCGATGTCGAGACCTTGACCGTGCGCTACGGCGAGCCATTGCAACTCCTCCTCGAGCTTCGCGCGATGGGCGAGTCGCAAGCCCTGGTCGAGGGGGCGAAGACGCCGCTCTCGCGCCCGGTGCTGGCCCGCTTCGCCGAACTCTATCGGCAGCGTTTCGCCGATCCGGATGGACGGGTCAGGGCCCGCTTCGACATCGTCTCGATGACCGGCTGGACACCGCACGAGAGCCAGCCCCAGCCGCTGCGCCGGGGTTCGGGTGAGGTCAGTCTGGCAAAAGCCATGGGCGTACCGGTCGAGGTCCTGCAGGGCAAGGCGAAGCGGCCCGGTCAGGCGTAGGTGCCGACCCGGTCGCGGCCCCGGCGCTTGGCCTCGTAGAGGGCTTGATCGGCGCGGGCCATCAATTCCTCGAGCATCGCCTGCTCGCCCCTGATCGAGGCTAGTCCGATGCTGACGGTCAAGCTGGTGCCCGCGATGTCCTCGTGGACCGCACGGCGGATCCGCTCGGCGGCCGCTCTACCGGACTCGGGATCGGTGTGCGGCATCAGGACGACGAATTCGTCGCCGCCGAAACGGGCGGCGAGATCGGTGGCTCTGATGTTGGCCTTGAGCACGGCCGCGAGGCTGACCAGGGCCTCGTCACCGGCCTGATGACCGCCCTGGTCGTTGACCCGCTTGAAGCAGTCGATGTCGATGATGGCGAAACTGCACCATTGCCCGTAGCGCCGGGCCACCGCCGCGGCCTCGCGTGCCCGCTCGACGAAATGTCGGCGATTGCTGAGGCCGGTGAGCTCATCGGTGGTCGCGAGCCGGCGCAATTGCTGCTCGGCCAGCAGCCGGCGATCGATCTCGACCAAGAGCCGCTCCCGGGTTCGACCGAGATTCTCGACGAGCTTGAGGGCTATGGCGAGACAAGGCGCGGCGACGAGCAGGGCGACCGTGGCTGCCGCCAGCAGTTGTCGGGGTGTGGTGTGGGTGGCACCCGCAGCCACGTTGTCGACCAACACTGTGATGGCGATCGAAACGATGACGATGCCGAGCGTGCAGACCAGCGTCGCCGTGCGCCACCCCGCCTGTTCAACCAGCGCGAAAAGACCCTGCGTCAATCGGCCGAGTGCTTCGCCGGCGGCCATGCGACGTGTCAAAGGCGGCTCTGCCTGCTGCGCCTCGCGGGCACGCATCTTGCGTTCGTCCCTCTTACCGCCACGAAGGTCGCGCCGTGGCTCGCTCGAACCATGATAGTCCGACGCGCCAAACGCGCAACGTTTCTGACCGTAGCATAAGTCAACTTTAGCGCGAGGGCAGGGGATCCAGCTTCACACGATGGCGTGAACGGAAGGCGACCGACAGCTCGGGTCAGGTTTTCTTCTTGCGGTAGCGCCAGACCGCGGCCGGTGGGAAGTTGCGCAGGACGTAGCGAATCAGCTTCGCATCGAGGCCCAGCGCCTCGACCGGAACAGGCGCGAGCGGCGAATAGGTGTATTGCAGCATCGCGTGGCCGGCGGGCATCGCGGCGAAGGCCTGCTCGATGATCGCCCGCTTGAACGCAGGCGGCATGTTGACCATCGGCAGGCCGGAGATCACCGTCGAGACCCGCTCGATCGGCAGTCGGGCGATGATCTCGTCGAGCCGGGTGGCATCACCCTGCACCACCGTCACATCGGGATAGCGCCCGGCCAGATAGTTGTAGAGGTTCGATTCGAGCTCGATTACCACGATGTTGGCGGCCGGGATCCCCCGTTCCAATAGACCCTGCGTAATCGCCCCTGTGCCGCCGCCGAGTTCGATGACGTGCGATCCTGGCTCCCACGGCACTTCGGCGGCGAGCGCGCGCGCCAGATGCATCGAGGATGGGATGATCGATCCCATCGATCGGGGCGAGCGGAGCCAGTGCTTGAAAAAAACTTCGTTCTCGGTCACGGCATCGGGTTGCGACATGAAGCGATCCTCGCCCGGCCTTTGCCGGTTGTTAGAAGTCATCGGTGATGCTGGAAACGGCAAGCCATGCCGAAGGGGGGCCAGCGATCGCAACCCCGGTGTCACCGTTCGTTCATACTTAGGGTCGGGCTCAGGCAGCGGCAAGTACGACATTGCGGAGCAGCTTGCCGGCACTGTTGACGACGACGCTCAACATGGCGAGGTCGGGCTCGGTGGTTCCCTCGATCTCCGCCAACAGCTCGCGGTAGCGCTCGAGGCCGACCAGGTTGGCGCCTAGCCAGTCGTCGACCTGCGCGCTGGCCTCTGCCGGCGTCGTCGCCCGAATACCCGCATGCCAGGCTGCCACGGTGAGCGCGCGCAGCGCCATGGCGAGCTCGTCCTCCAGCCCGGAGAGCGCCATCCGGTCCCAACGGCTGCGGATGGGTGCCCGCAGCAGCCGGCCGCGCAGCCAGCTCAGATCGAGACCTTCGTCGAGCGCGAAATAGAGCCTGGCCACGGGCAACGGGTCGAGACCGTCGCCATTCTCGCCGGCGTCGGTGTCGTCGCTCGCCTGAATGACCGGAATGAACTCTGCCACCGTGGGAGGTGGCGCGCCTCCCTGTAGCTCGCGTGCCACGGTGACGATGTCGCAGGCCGCCAGCAGATAGGGCAAGCCCGCCACGCGCCGGGCGAGCTCCCGATCGACCCCGGCCTCGGCGTGGGCAGCGACCGCACCCGCGAGCACAGTCGCCTGGTTGGCCGAGAGCGTTTCCTCGAGTGAGGTTTGCAGCTGCTCGATCGCCGGGGCGAAGGCGGCGACCGTCTTGCCGATCCGGATCGGCCGCGGCGTATGGGCGAGAAACCAGCGGGTGCCGCGGACCAGCGTGTCCCGCGCCTCGTTCAGCATCTCGATCTGCAGGCTCGCCGGCACGGCCACCGGCAGCGCCTCGATCGCGGCCCAGAGCGGCAGCAGCTTGAAGGCGTCACGGGTGATGACGTAGCCGAGGCAGATATCGCCCATGCCGGCCCCGGTCTCGTCCTCGAGCTCGGTGACGAAGATGTCGAGGCCACGATTGACGACACTGTTGGCGAGCCAGGTCGCGATGATCTCCCGGCGCAGGCGATGCTCGGCGATCTCGTCGGCGAAGCGGCGGCGCAGCGGCCGCGGGAAATATTTGCCGAGGTCGCCCGCGAAATAAGGCCGATCCGGCAGGTCGGTAGCGAGCACGTCGGTATAGAGGGTCATCTTGGCGTAGGCGAACAGCACCGCCGCCTCGGGGCGCGTCAGGCCACGGCCGGCGCGGCGCCGCTCGGCGAGCTCGGTATCGTCCGGCAGCTCCTCGATCACGCGATCCAATCTGCCGCCGCGCTCGAGCTTGCGCATCAGCCGCATCTGCGCCTCGCCGACGGCGGCCGACCGCGCTTCGATCAGACTCAAAGCCAGATTCTGCAGGCTGTTGTTGCGAAGACACAGCTCGGCGACCTCATCGGTCATCTCGGCGAGCAGCAGGTCCCGCTGCTTGAGGGTGAGGTCGCCCGAAGCCATCACCTCGCCGAGCAGGATCTTGATGTTGACCTCGTGGTCCGAGCAATCGACGCCGGCCGAATTGTCGATGAAGTCGGTATTGAGCCGCACGCCGTTCTGGCTCGCCTCGATCCTGGCGCCCTGCGTCATGCCGAGATTGCCGCCCTCGGCGAGCACCCGGCAACGCAGCTCGTTCGCATCGATGCGCAAGGCGTCGTTGGTGCGGTCCTGGGCGTCGTGGTGGGTCTCGTGGCTGGCCTTGACGTAGGTGCCGATGCCGCCGTTCCACCAGAGATCGACCGGAGCCTTGAGGATGGCGTTGAGCAGCTCGAGCGGCGACCAAGTGTCGCGCTCGAGGCCGAGTGCCGCCTTCACCTCGGGCGAGACGGTGATCGACTTGGCGCTGCGCGAGACGACCCGGCCGCCCGGGCTCAACAGCGACTTGTCGTAGTCCTGCCAGGTCGAGCGCGGCAGGGCGAACAGCCGCTCGCGCTCCTTGAACGAGACCGCGGGATCGGGGTTCGGGTCGAGCAGGATGTCGCGGTGGTCGAAGGCGGCGACCAGCTTGATCTTGTCCGAGAGCAGCATGCCGTTGCCGAACACATCGCCCGACATGTCGCCGATGCCCATGACGGTGAACGCGTCCACGGCAGGGTCCATGCCGAGCTCGCGGAAGTGCCGCTTGACCGATTCCCAGGCCCCCTTGGCGGTGATCCCCATGCCCTTGTGGTCGTAGCCGGCGGAGCCGCCCGAGGCGAAGGCGTCGTCGAGCCAGAAGCCGTAGCTCTGGCTGACCTCGTTGGCGATGTCGGAGAAGGTCGCCGTGCCCTTGTCGGCGGCGACCACGAGGTAGGGGTCGTCGTCGTCGTAGCGGACGACATCGGATGGCGGAATCACCTCGCCCTTGAGCTGGTTGTCGGTGATATCGAGCATGCCGGAGAGGAACATCCGATAGCAGCGGATCGCCTCGTCGACCTGCGCCTGGCGGTCGCCGCCCTCGGGCGGCCGCTTGACGAAGAAGCCGCCTTTCGCACCCACCGGGACGATGACCCCGTTCTTGACCATCTGCGCCTTCATCAGGCCCAGGACCTCGGTGCGGAAATCCTCGCGCCGGTCGGACCAGCGCAAGCCCCCGCGGGCGACCTTGCCGCCCCTTAGATGGACACCCTCGACGGCGGGCGCGTAGACGAAGATCTCGTAGGCGGGCCGGGGCAGCGGCATGCCGGGAACCTGTGTCGGATCGAACTTGAAGGAGATGTAGTCCTTGCGGCTGCCGTCCGCCTGAAGCTGGAAGGCGTTGGTCCTGAGCGTCGCCTTGATCAGGCCGAGGTAGCGGCGCAGGATGCGGTCCTCGTCGAGGATCGCCACCTTTTCGAGGCCGGCCTCGATGCGCTTTTCGAGCGCCGCTATCTCGGCGTCGCGGCTACCGGCGAAGGCGGGATCGAAGCGGGTGTTGAAGAGGGCGACGAGGTCGGCCGCGAGCGTCTTGTTCGAGGTGAAGGTCGCCTCGATATAGCTTTGGCTGAAGGGCGAGCCGAGCTGCAGGATGTATTTGCAGTAGGCGCGCAGCACGACGATGTCGGCAACGGGCAGACCGGCGGCGAGGACCAAGCGGTTGAACCCGTCGTTCTCGACGAGCCCCGACCAGCTCTGCTCGAACACCTCCTGGAAGGCGTCGCGGACGGCATCGACGTCGACGCTCTGGCCGTTGGTGATGCGCATGGCGAAATCGTGCATCGCGAAGACTCGCCCCTTGGCGGTGCGGATGCGATGCGGTTCCTCGTAGAGGATGCGCAGTCCCATGTTCTCGAGGATCGGCAATGCGTCGGAGAGGTAGAGTGGCAGGTTCGGGCGGATCAGCTTGAAGCGGACGATTTCCGGCCGGTCCTCCAGCTTGCGGTAGAAGCTCATGCCGAGACCCTGATCGGGGTTCTTCTCCAGCTGATCGAGCACGTGGATGTCCGGCACCGCAGCCCGCGGCGTCACCCGTTCGTGATAGGCGATCGGAAAAGCCTGACCGAATTCGCGAAACAGCCGGTTGCCCGTCTCCTCGCCCTCGGATTCGATCAGGGCCGCGTGGACCCGATCGGGCCAGGTCTGCGCCAGCTCCTTGATCTCTCGCTCGAGCGCCTCGATCTCGACATCGTCCGGAATGCCGTCGGGCGTGCGCACGATCACCAGGATCCGGGCCAGCCTCGCTTCCGAGACTTGCGCCTGAAACTCGCTGTCGGTGCCGTTGAACGCATCCGCCAGAAGTTGCTGCAGGTGTTCGCGGACGGTGGTGTTGTAGCGCTCGCGGGGGATGTAGATGAGGCAGGAGACGAAGCGTTCGAAGGCGTCCTTGCGCAGGAAGACGCGGATGTGCTGCCGGTCCTGGAGGTGCAGGATCTGCGTCGTGATGGAAAACAGCGTGTCCACGTCGGCCTGGAACAATTCGTCGCGCGGATAGGTCTCGAGGATGTTGACCAGGGCCTTGCCGATGTGGCTCGCCCTCGGGTGGCCGGCCCGCTCGATGATCGCTTCGAACTTGCGGCGCAGCAGCGGAATCTCGCGCGGGCTGCGATTGTAGGCGGCCGAGGTGAAAAGGCCGAGGATGCGGTGCTCGCCGATGACCTCGCCGTCCGGCGCATAGCGTTTGACGCCGACGAAATCGAGATAGGTGGCGCGATGCACCGTGCTCTTGGTGTTCGCCTTGGTGACGGCGATCGGCGGTGCCGGTTCGATGGCGCGCAGGCGCGCCGGCAGTGGCATCGCCATGAAGCTCTTGGACATCACCGGGCCCTCGCCGCTGCGCAGGATCCCGAGGTCGCTGTCGGCGACGCGGCGCAGGACGAGGTCCTTGCCCTCGCCTTCGAGATCGTAGGCGGCATAGCCCAGAAAGGTGAAATGATCGTCGGCGAGCCAAGTCAAGAATGCCTTGATCTCGTCGAGTTCCTCGGCAGGCACGTGGCGGGTCGCCGGCTCGAGCTCGGCGATGACCCCGTCGATCCTGCCGCGCATCGATTGCCAGTCCTGCACGGCGCGCCGGACATCGCCGAGGATGCGCTCGAGGTCCTGTTCCAGACCTTCGAGCACGGCGGGATCGCTCTGCCGGTCGATCTCGATGTGCATGAAGCTCTCGAGGACGGCGCCCTCGGCCGCCTCGCGGCGCTGGGCGATACCGTTCAGCCGGCCTTCGGCGTCGCGCTCGACGGCGAAGATCGGGTGGATCGAGAGGTGAATGGCGTGGCCGTGACGGTTGAGCTCCATGGCCACGCTGTCGACGAGAAACGGCATGTCGTCGGTCACGATCTCGACCACGGTATGGGTCGATTGCCAGCCATGGCGCTGCAAATGCGGGTTGTAGACCCGGACCTTGGACCGACCGGGCTCGCGCTGTTCGGCACTGCGCAGGTGGGCGAGGGCGGTGCCGTAGAGGTCGAGCATCTCGCGCGCCATCACGTCGGTCGGCGCCACGTCGCGAAAGTAGCGGCGGATGAAGGTTTCGGCGAGTTCGGCTTCGTTCTCGGTGAGCTTGCCGCGGACCTCGCCGATGACGGCTTCGATCAGCTCCCGCTTTTGTTCCTCGCCACGCCAGATCATCGTTCGGCTCCCCATGTTATGGTTGCATCCAACCACAGTGAGGCCGAGATAAAAAGAGTAGTGGCAAATTGAATGGTGGATCCCGCCGGATCGCCCAGGCGGGACGCGCAGCTGCACGCAGCATGTCCCGGCCGCTCCCACCGAGACAGCACGCACGCCCCGAGGACCGGCCACCGGAGTGGGCAGTCTTCAGGGCTGCAGCGATACGATCGTTCGTTTTCGAGAGCGCGACGGCAGCGAAGCGTCCGTCGGCGGCGGCACTGCGTCAGCCGCCGTTGACGGCGTCGCGCAGGCTCTTGCCGGGCTTGAACTTCACCGCGTTGCTTGCGGCGATCTTGATGGTCTCGCCGGTCTGCGGGTTGCGACCGTCACGGGCCGGGCGATGCACGGTCTCGAAGACACCGAAGCCCGCGATCGATACCTTCTCGCTCTTGGCGAGCGCATCTTGAATGCTGGCGAGCACCGCCTGCACCGACTTGGCCGCACCGGCCTTGGTGCCGCCGGTCGCTTCCGCGACAGCCTGATTCAAATCGTCGAGGGTCATCGACACACTCCCTTGCCCAAAACAGTGCGGAGGCCTGTATCATGAATGATGTGGGTTCGGAATACCCCAAAGCCGCTCGTTTTCTGGGTTTGGGCCTTTCGTGTCGCCTGTGATCACAAAACCATGAGGTGATAGCACCGCCCGCAGTTCTGTCTTTGCGCGGTGCGGCGATCGCGCCGCAACCGCAGCACCGTCCGCCGCGCCTCGGCTGTTACCCGCCGAGGTCTAGAACCAAACCGCTGAAATGACCCGCTTCGGACCAGATTCCCAATGGCTGAAACCGCGGAAAAGCTCGGTATTTTAGGCGAATCGAAATCAATTGTGGGTAGAAAGACTTCCGGGATTTTGGTAAGTTCAAGTGCGATTCACGGCGATCGCCTTTACTCGACGTTAACCAGACCCGGCTAGCCTCCGCTGTCAGCGCTTGTGAGCCGATCGATCATCCGGCCGTAGTGCTGCCCGCCTGCACCGATCTTGCGGGTGTTTTTCGGGTTTCTTGCGGTCCACCACCCTCACGATGGAGTGGGTTCAATGGCTTCGATTCTCTCGGATGCGACCAACAGGCCGACGCGGTTCGGCTTTTTGGCGCGATGGCGTGCAGGGGAGCGGTCGCCACAGTCCGCCTTCGAGTATCTCCTCGTTCTGCGTTTCGTCCTGTTCAATGTCTGCGCGCTCGGCGTGCTCGGCGTCGGCTGGGCGAACGGCATGGTTGCCGGCGTCATCGCGGCCGACACGACACAAATCGTGGTGCTGATCGCCGTCGTGTTCGCTGCCGGGCTCGGGCTCTGTGCGCGCCGGGTGTGGCAAACCAGCATCGAGCTCAATGCGGTGCGCAGTGGCTTCCCCCGGCGCGGTACCCGGGTCGCCGCCTATCTCGAGCAGACGGCCGGCTGTGACGGGCATGGTCGCGGCAATCTCGCCGCGGCGCTCAGGCTCAAGCTCGCGACCCGGATCGCCCCGGTGCGCCATGCGGCCAACTCGCTCGTGCTCCTCGGCCTGATCGGCACGGTGATCGGCTTCATCATTGCCCTCTCCGGTGTCGACCCGGACCTCGCCTCGGACATCGGCGCGATCGGACCGATGGTCTCGACCCTGATCGACGGGATGGCGGTGGCCCTCTACACGACGCTGACCGGTGCCGTGCTCAGCATCTGGCTGATGGTGAACTACCGCGTGCTCGAGACCGGCACGGTCAGTCTCCTGACGCAGCTCGTCGAGCGCGGCGAGGCCAGCCATGGGCGGACTTGAGCCGTTCGAGGAGGACGAGACGGGGACGGTTTTCCGCGACGTCATCCTGCTGGCCCTCGCCGGCTTCGTCGCCATCGTGGTGATGATCCTGCCGCATCTGAACCCGCCCGACGCCAAGACGGCGGATACCATGGACCCGCCCGGCAACGTCATCATCGAGGCGCGCTGGCCGGACGGCTGGGATACCGACGTCGATCTATGGGTTCAGGCACCGGGCGACGTCCCGGTCGGCTACTCCAACAAGGGCGGCGCGATCTTCAACCTGTTGCGTGACGATCTCGGCAGGCGGGGTGATGCGACCGAGATGAACTACGAGGTGACCTACTCGCGCGGCATTCCGCCCGGCGAGTACACCGCCAACCTGCATCTCTACCGCAACCCCGAGCGCAAGCTGCCGGTACCGGTGACCGTCGTCGTCAGCGTGAAGAAATCGGCCCAAGAGTCCGGCCGGCAGATCCTGGCGAGCAAGGTCGAGCTCACCCGTGAAGGCCAGGAGCTCACCGTTTTCCGCTTCCAGCTCGACGAGGCCGGCGACCTGGTGCCCGGCAGCGTGCACAACCTCCAGCGACCCTTGCGCAACTGGAAACCGTCATGAGCGACATCCCCACCTTGTTCGTCGTCGCTGTCCTCCTGCTCTGCGTCCTCGCCACCCACAGCATCTGGGCACCCCGGCGGCTCAGGGTGAAGATCTCGGCGCTGTTGACGACGCTGCTGTTTCTGCCGCTCGCCTACGCCGCCATGGTGCTGCTGCTCAGCAAGCCCAAGCCGGTTCATCTCGAGTGGTGGCAGG
>SLRI01000226.1 GCA_007131045.1 Rhodospirillales bacterium | reverse complement strand
TCCTGTCATCTCGCCTGCACCCTCGGCCGGCGCTTTGCGATCGTCACCGGCGGCGAGCGCTGGCCCGCCATGCTCGAGGAGTTCGTGGCGGCGCAAGGGCTGACGTCGCGGCTGGCCGGCATCCGGGCTCTCGCTCCCACCGGCGACGTCTTGACCCGCGATCTCGACGCCGGAATCGCGCAATTGGCCGAGGCCTGCCGGCTCGGCGTCGAAGCGGACGGGGCGGAGGTCGTGATCCTCGGCGGTGCGGCGCTCGCCGGCCTTGCCGGGCGGGTCGGGGAAAAGGTCGGCGTGCCGGTGCTCTGCTCGCTCGAGGCCGGTCTTCGGGCGACGATCGCAACAGCTTCCCTCGCTCCGAGAAAGGCAACCGCGAGCTCGCTCGCGCTGCCTCCCGAGATCGAGAGTGTCGGGCTCGCCGAGGCGCTGGAGCAGCGCTTGAAGCTCAGGCCGCGGTGAGCCGCGCCAGTGCTTCGGCGTGCAACTCGGGTGTGGCGGCGGCCAGGACCTCGCCGGTCGAGTGGAGCCCGAGCTTCCCGCCCTGCCAGTCGGTGATGACGCCGCCCGCCGCTTCGACCAGTGGCACGAGTGCCAGGTAGTCGTAAGGTTCGAGGTCGGTCTCCAGCATCAGGTCGACATGGCCGGAAGCCAGGAGTGCGTAGGCATAGGCGTCGTAGCCGTAGCGGTTGACCCGGCCGATTCCGGCGAAGCGCTCGAAGCGGCGGGCGTGCTCGGCATTGGTGGGGGCGTGGCCGGCGCGGTAAACGGCGGCGTCCTCGAGGCCGGTGCAGCCGCTGGTGGTGATCGGCTCGCCGTCGAACCAGGCGCCCCGGCCCATGACGGCGTGGTAGCGCTCGCCAATCGCGGGGGTGTCGACGATACCGATCAGCGGCACGCCGTCCTCGAGCAGGGCGACGAGGTTGTTGAAGAGCGGCATCCCGGTGATGAACGAGCGGGTGCCGTCGATGGGATCGATGACCCAGACATGACGGTGGTCGAGGCGGGCGGCACCTTCCTCCTCGCCGAGGATGCCGTGCTCGGGCACGCGTGCCGCCAGGACCTCGCGCATCACCCGTTCGGTCTCACGATCGGCGAGCGTGACGGGCGAGGCGTCGGCCTTGGCGGTGATCGCCATGGGCTTTCTGAAGTAGCGGAGCGGCACGGGACGGGCGGCTTCGCTCACGGCGAGCGCCGTGGCGAGAAGGTCGTCGAGGCTCATCAGCGGGCGTCCGTGGTCAGTGGCCGAGGGTGCGCAGCCCGAGATGCTCGCGCAGCGGCTCGAAGTCGCGGTCGTTGTGGAGCAGCCACCAGTCCTTGTCGAGACAGCGCGTGGCGATCAAAAGGTCGATGGTCTTGCGGACGGTGATCCCTTGCCGGCGCAGCCGGCGGTAGTGCTCGGCAGCGCGATTGGCGATCGCCGGATCGACGATGCTCACCTGCTCGAAGCGACCGAGCAGCTCGCTCGCCTTCTCCGCCTCGCGCTCGACCGTATAGCCCTGTAGAACCTCGACGAGGACCAGGTCACCGACGACGATCTCCCGGGTGCGAAGGACCTCCTTGAGACGAAGCGCCCCGGAATTGTCCACGCCGCGGAAGAAGTCGATCCAGACACTGCTGTCGACGAGGATCAATCGACGCCCCGATCCCGGCGCGTGGCGTCGAGATCGCCTTCCCACGACGGCAGCTTGCCGAAATAGTCTGCCACCTCGCGCTGCCGCTCGCGGCGGACCAGCTCCTCGAGCGCGCGCTCGACGATGGCCTTCTTGGTCGACAGGCCGGTGACCCGCCGGGCCTCGTCGATCAGCTTCTCGTCGATGTCGATATTCGTGCGCACGGGCGGCTCCCTTGTGCAGTTAGCACATGTTCCGTACACCAAGAGTGCCACTCGGTCAATCATCGGCCGCTTGACCTCGGGCTCGAAGCGGCGGACACCGGGCCTCCCGCCAACCGTTGCTGGATACCCGTCATGACCTTCGCCCGCTATCCGAGCCTCGAGAATGCCGTCGTTTACGTCACCGGCGGCGCTTCCGGCATCGGCGAGCAGATCGTCCGCGCTTTCGCCGCACAGGGCTCGAAGGTCGGCTTCTTCGACTTCGACGCCGAAGGCAGCGAGCGGCTCAGGGCCGAGCTCGCGGGCGAGGGTGCTGCGGTGCAGTTCGAGAGTGTGGATTTGCGCGACATCGAGGCGCTGAAGGCCGCGTTCGCCAGGATGCAGGCCGGCCTCGGGGCGGCCGAGGTCCTGGTCAACAACGCCGCCCGCGACGACCGGCACGGCTGGCAGACGGTGACCTCGGACTACTACGACGAGCGGATCGCCACCAACCTCAAGCACATGTTCTTCGCCATCCAGGCGGTGGCCCCGGGGATGATCGAGGCCGGCAAGGGCTCGATCATCAACATGGGCTCGAACTCCTGGTGGGAGGCGGGTGGTGGCATGCCGGTCTACACCACGGCCAAGGCGGCGGTGCACGGCCTGACCCGAGGCATGGCCCGCGACCTCGGCCCGCACCGCATCCGGGTTAACACGGTGGTCCCAGGCTGGGTGATGACCGAGCGGCAGAAGACCTTGTGGGCGACACCCGAGGCCTTGGAGAAGCACCGCCAGCGGCAGTGCCTCCCCGATTTCATCGAGCCCGTCTATCTCGCCCGCATGGTCCTCTTCCTGGCATCCGACGATGCGGCGATGTGCACCGCCAACAACTACATGGTCGAAGCCGGCTCGATCTGAGCGGCCTCAGGAGGCCGGCACGAGGTCGCAGACCAGCGCGGTCGCCGGCGTGTCGCCGCGGTTGAAGAACCAGTGGGTGGTGTGCTCGTCCTCGACGATGCCCTCGCTGCCGTTGGCACCGTAGGTGGTCTCGCCCTCGGGGCGGCCCTCGACCCATTCGCCGGCGACGACCTTGACCAGCCCCGGCCGGGTGGTGTGCGGGTGGGCGGCGATCTGTCCGCCGGGTGCGATGGTGATGGCGCGAAGCTGCAGCACGTAGCCCTCGAGCCCGATCGTCGCCTGCATCGACTTGGCCGAGACGACGCCCAGCGTGTCGACCGTCAGCCCGACATGCTCGGTGGGCGGCAAGGCCTCGCTCGCGATCAGGGTGATGCCCCAATCGTGCGGCCCCTCGCGCTCCGCGGCCACCGCACTGCCGCCGCTCGCGGCCAAAAGCCCGCCGGCCAGCACCGCGAGGATACCGTAAGGGGTTGTGCGAATCCTGTTGTCAATCGACCTGATCATCGGTTTCTTCCTTCTGCTGTAATCGTGATAGAATGACGCTAGGCTGATATCTGCCGCTCGACCAACGAAACGATTTCGTTGGTTCAGGAAGGGAAATCCTGGGCGATGCGTCGCCGCTTGCCACATCTTTCCGCCATTTCCGGCTTCGAGGCCGCCGCCCGGCACTCGAGCTTCAAGCGGGCCGCGGACGAGCTCGATCTCACACAGTCGGCGGTCAGTCATCAGGTCAAGGCGCTCGAGGATTTCCTCGGCGTTGCCCTGTTCGAACGCTCGGGCAACAAGCTGGCGCTGACCCGGGCGGGCCGGGACTATCTGGTCGACGTCACCGCCGGGCTCGAGCGGCTCGAGGCCGCCACCGACCGGCTTTGCCGTGATGGTCGCGCGGCGGTCCTGGCGGTGCGCGGCACACCGGCCTTCATGGCCCGCTGGCTGACGCCGCGGCTCGACCGCTTCCGGCAGGTGGCACCCGGGATCGAGCTCGAGCTGACCACCGGACTGCCACCCACCGACTTCACCAGCCGTGACGTCGATGTCATCGTCCATTGGGGCGAGGCACCGGTGCCGGGGGTGCGAATCGATCCCTTTTTGACGTCCGCCCGCTTTCCGGTCGCGAGCCCCGATCTCGTGCGCCGGGCGGGGCCCTTTCGCCGGCCGGCCGATCTCGCTGGCGTGACCCTGCTGCACGACATGGTCGGGGATGCCTGGCAGGCCTGGCTGGAGCGGCTGTGTGAGGCCGGCTTCGCCCACGAGAAGGGACCGCGCTTCGAGCATTGCGAGCTGACGCTGGGAGCGGCCGAGCGCGGCCAGGGCGTGGCGCTCGCCTATGACGCCCTGATCGAGCAGGAGCTGGCCCGTGGCACGCTGGTCAGGCTCTTCGACGCAGCGACCGAGCCCGTCCTGATCTATTCGCTGGCGTGTCTCGAGGAGCGCGCGCAGGTGCCGAAGATTGCGGCTTTTCGCGCCTGGATCATGGCCGAGGTCGAGACTGCGTCACCGCCGCTATCGGCCGCCCGGCCGGCACCGCTGCGCGTTGCGGCACGGGCCGGCTGAAGACGGCTCAGCCGAGTGGTGCAGCCGGTCGCTCGGGTGCAACGCCGCCGGCCTCGAGCTTCGCCTCCGCCTCGGCCTGGATCGCCTTGCAGAGTGCTGTCAAGAACGGGTCGTAGGCGCAGGGCCGCTCGATCTTGTCGTAGATCAGCGCGTACTCGGCGGCGGTCCAGGTCGCGAAATCGGCGAGGTTGTGCTGGATCTGCACTTCCAGATTGTCGAGCGCCCCGGCGAAGCGCGCCTCCGGCGTCTCCCGTGCCTCGAACTCGAGGAAGAGCGCCTTGATCCGCTCGCCGGTGGGTGGGCCCAGCCGCTCCCTGATCTCCTCGATCGCCTGGGCCTCGCGCGCCTGCTTCAGCCGCTTGCGCTCGGAGGTGTCGAAATAGGGCACATCGCCGACCAGCGCTTCGACGAGGTCGTGGACGACGATCATCTCGAGCGTGCGGCCGAGATCGACCGGCTCGTCGAGATGCGGGTGCACCAGGATCGCCATCAGCGCCATCTGCCAGCTGTGCTCGGCCACACTCTCCCGCCGGCCGTCCGAGAGCCAGCTGTGCCGAAGCTCCCGCTTCAGCGCCTCGCTCAGCTTCAGAAACTCGAGAATGGTGCCGACGGCTGGCGCCATCAGGCGACCTCGGCGCGCCTCGCCGCCTTCTTGCGCTCGTGCGGGTCCAAAAAGCGCTTCCTCAGCCGAATGTGCAGCGGGGTGACCTCGACCAGCTCGTCGTCGGCGATATAGGCGATGGCCCGCTCGAGGGTGAGCTTGACCGGCGGGGTCAGGAGCACGGCGTCGTCCTTGCCCGATGCGCGCATGTTGGTCAGCTTCTTGCCCTTCAGCGGGTTGACCTCGAGGTCGTTGCCGCGGTTGTGCTCGCCGATGACCATGCCCGAATAGACCTTGGTGCCGTGCTCGACGAACATCACACCGCGGTCCTCGAGGTTCCAGAGGGCGTAAGCGACGGCCTCGCCCTGCTCGCCGCTTACGATGACGCCGGTGTGGCGCTGGGCGATCGGGCCGCGATAGGGCTGCCAGGCGTGAAAAAGCCGGTTCATGACGCCGGTGCCGCGGGTGTCGGTGAGGAATTCGCCGTGATAGCCGATCAGTGCCCGGGACGGGGCGTGGAAGACCAGCCGCTGCTTGCCGGCCCCGGCCGGGCGCATCTCGACCAAGTCGCCGCGGCGCTTGGTCAGCTTCTCGACGACCGTGCCGCTGTGCTCCTCGTCGACGTCGATCACGACTTCCTCGATCGGCTCCAGCCGCTGGCCAGTCGCCGGATCGTTCTGGAAGAGCACGCGCGGCCGGCTGATCGAAAGCTCGAAACCCTCTCGGCGCATCGTCTCGATCAGCACGGCCAGCTGCAGCTCGCCGCGCCCCGCCACCTCGAAGGCGTCGTTCTCCGGCGAGCGGCTGACCTTGATCGCGACATTGCCCTCGGCCTCGCGCAACAGCCGATCCCAGATTTGCCGGGAGGTCACCTTGGTCCCGTCTTGGCCGGCATAGGGGCTGTCGTTGACCGAAAAGGTCATGGCGATGGTCGAGGGATCGATGGGTTGGGCTGCGATCGGCTCCTCGACCAGTGGATCGGCCAGCGTGTCGGCGACCGTGGCCTTGGTCAGCCCGGCAATGGCGATGATGTCGCCGGCCATGGCCTCGTCCACCGGCTGCCGCTCGAGCCCGCGAAACGCCAGGATCTTGGAGATGCGCCCCTGCTCGACCACCTCGCCGGTCCGGCTCAGCGCCTTGATCGGCTGGTTGGCGCGGATGACGCCGCTCTCGATCCGGCCGGTCAGGAGCCGGCCGAGATAGGGGTTGGATTCCAGCGTGGTCGCCAGCATGCGGAACGGCCCCGCGGCGTCGGCCACCGGCGGCCTCACGTGCGCGACGATCAGGTCGAACAGGGGCGCCATGTCGGTCGTGGCGTCGCCCAGCTCGCGCACCGCCCAGCCGTTCTTGGCCGAGGCATAGAGATGCGGAAAGTCGAGCTGGTGCTCGTCGGCATCGAGTGCGGCGAAGAGGTCGAAAATCTCGTCGAGCACCTCCTCCGCACGCTGGTCGGGCTTGTCGACCTTGTTGATGACGACGATCGGCCTGAGCCCGATCTTCAGGGCCTTGCCGAGCACGAACTTGGTCTGCGGCATCGGCCCCTCGGACGCATCGACCAGGAGCAGGCAGCTGTCCACCATCGAGAGTATCCGCTCGACCTCGCCGCCGAAATCGGCGTGTCCGGGCGTGTCGACGATGTTGATGCGGACGTCGTGCCATTGGACCGAGGTGCACTTGGCGAGGATGGTGATGCCGCGCTCGCGCTCGAGGTCGTTGCTGTCCATCGCCCTTTCGGCGACGCGCTGGTTGTCGCGGAACGTGCCGCTCTGTTGCAGGAGGCAGTCGACCAGGGTCGTCTTGCCGTGATCGACATGCGCGATGATCGCGATGTTGCGCAAACTCATGGGTGCAGGTCCGGGTGACACGCAGGCGTGCGAGGAAAGGGAATGGGCAATGGGTCAGGGGCGCCGTAGCACGCCTGTGCCCTTATATAGAGTACGATCGTGACCGTTGCGAGCATGTCGGCTTTTGTGCTCCCCTCAGGCTACGTTTGGTGTCCTTCCCGTGACAATTCGAAAGCAGGCTGATGCGCGATCTGCCGCAATCCTTGGAAACCATGCCCGCGGCGACGGCAGCGTCGGTCGAGGTGCTGTTCACCGACATCGACGACACCCTGACCCTCGGGGGCCGGCTGCCGGCTGCGGCTTACGCGGCGCTCGAGGCGCTCGAGGCCGCCGGCATCGCCGTCGTCCCGGTCACCGGCCGGCCGGCCGGCTGGTGCGATCTGATAGCGCGACTGTGGCCGGTGGCCGCCGTGGTCGGCGAGAACGGCGCCTTCTACTACCGCTACGATCGCGCGGAACGGCGGATGCAGCGAGTCTACGTCAAGCCGGCGGCGGAACGGGCGGCGGATCGCCGCAAGCTGGAGGTGATCCTCGCCGAGGTGCTGGAGACCGTCCCGGGTTCGGCGCTCGCCGCCGATCAGGCGGGCCGCGACTGCGACCTCGCGATCGATTTCGCCGAGGACGTCGGGCCTTTGGACGACGCCGCGATCCGGGCCATCGTCGCCACCTTCGAGCGGCACGGGGCCGTCGCCAAGGTGAGCTCGATCCACGTCAACGGCTGGTTCGGTGCCTACGACAAGAAGTCGATGTGCGAGCGGCTCCTGGTCGAGGCGTTCGGAACGTCGCGCGAGGCCATGGGCGAGCGGGCGGCCTTCATCGGCGACTCGCCGAACGATGCGCCGATGTTCGGGAGTTTTCCTTGCTCGATCGGGGTTGCCAATCTAGAACGCTTTTTCGACGTTCTCGACGCCTACCCTCGATGGATCACGCGCCAGGCTGGCGGGCTCGGCTTTCGCGAGTTCGCGGATCGGCTGCTCGCCGCGCGGAATTGAGCCCGTGAAGATGTTGCCCAATCTCTTGAGCCTCGCCCGGATATTCTGTGGGCCCGTGGTCATGGTGCTGATCGCCCAGGCGAGCATCACGGCCCTCGTTCTCACCATCGTGGTGATGCTGCTGGCCGAGATCTCCGATCTGCTCGACGGCCACCTCGCCCGCAAGCTCGACGTCGCCTCGGCGTTCGGCAAGATCGTCGACCCGATGGCCGACAGCCTCTACCGGGCGCTGGTCTTTCTCGCGTTCTTGGATGCCGGCTGGATGCCGGTCTGGATGGTCGCGGTGATCATCAGCCGCGACATCCTGGTCTCGTATTTGCGGATCTTCTCCGAGCAGCACGGGATCACCATGGGCGCGCGCCAAAGTGGCAAGATCAAGGCGGTCTTTCAGGGCGTCGTGCAGATCGGCGCGGTCGTGCTGGTGATCGCCGCCGGCGGCGTGCTCACCGGCATCCACGAGACCCTGGTCTACTCGCTCTTGTTGATCGCCACCGTGGTGACCGCCTGGTCCGGCATCGACTACACCATGGGCTTTTTGCGCTCGGTGAGCCTGCGCGACGTGGTTGCCAACCGCGGCTGAGCACTTATCTCCAGCGGGCAGAGACGGTGACCTCAGAGCCGTGTGACGCCAACGAGCGATGCGCCGTTAACCGGCCGTAAACCCCTAGATGGTAGAAGTTTAATCACACCGGTGTCGCGCATTCCTGGTTATCAGCGCAAATATGGAGCGGGCGGTACCGGTCGTGGTGCCGGCAATCCTCGCTCGACCGGGATGGGCGGATGAAGTTCAAGATCCTGCGCCCTATGATGCGCGTTTGGCGATCCAAGTCCTATCGTCCCGGCATGCTGGGCTGGTCGGTCGGGATCGGCATGTGCATCGGCTTCTCGCCGACCATCGGCCTGCAGATGCTGTTCTGCATCGCCCTCGCCCTGATCTGGAACCGGCTCCACGAGATCAAGCTGAACCTGCCGGCGATGCTGGTCGGCAGCCTCGTGGTCAACCCGTTGACCATGGCGCCCACCTACGTCCTCTACTATCAGATCGGCTGCCAGGTGATCACCTGCCGCGGCCGGGGCGTGGACGAAGAGTTCTTCCTCTCCTTGTCGAATATGAGCCAGCTCGGCTGGAACATCGCTTCACCGGTGATCATCGGCAGCCTGCCCTTCATGCTCGTCGGCCTGCCGCTGGGTGTTTATCTGGGCAACAAGGTCGAGGCCCTGCTCGACAAGCGCCGCGCCAAGGCGCCGGAGCGGCGCCGGGTTCGTGCCGAGCAGGCCGAAACCCGGCGCGGCACGCGCAGCACCTCCACTGCCTCGAAAGTCGAAGCCTGAGAGCTAGTCCGAGGCGACACGCTCGCATTCAAGCGCAATTTTTTTACGCTGAATTTTTGTATTGAAAATTATATTACGATGAATGATCGTCGTATCTGGCCCAGCTGGAGGACGACGATGACCCTGACCGGCGCCGCGACGCCCGAGGCGATCGTCCGCGCCGCTGCGGACAAGGATGGATTGGCGCTCGTTCGCGCGGTGCTGACCTCAGCGCTGGGCGACCGAATCGCCCTGGTCTCGTCGTTCGGGGCAGAGAGTGCCGTGCTGCTCGACATGGTGGCGTCGGTCGCCCCCTCGACCCCGGTGATTTTTCTCGACACCGGCAAGCTGTTCGCCGAGACACTGGCCTACCAGCAGGAGCTCTGCGCGCTGCTCGGTCTCACCGACGTGCGGCACATCCAGCCCGAACCGGACGGCCTCACGTCCTACGATCGGGCGGGCGACCTGCATCGCCGCGATCCGGATTTCTGCTGCCATTTGCGCAAGACCGAGCCCTTGGACCAGGCGCTCGACGGCTGTGTCGGCTGGATCACCGGGCGCAAGCGCTTCCAGGGAGGGGCGCGGGCCGATCTGCCGGTGCTCGAGACCGAGCCGACGACCGGCCGGGTCAAGATCAACCCGCTCGCGCATTGGGACCTCGAGGACCTCCGCCACTACCGGCGGCTCCGCCAATTGCCGCTGCATCCCCTCGTGCCCAAGGGTTTCGCCTCGGTCGGCTGCCGACCCTGCACCACTCCGACC
>SLRI01000462.1 GCA_007131045.1 Rhodospirillales bacterium | reverse complement strand
GCGGCCGAGAGGTCGCGCCGGGTGGCCTCGATCTGCGGATGCCGCGCCGCGGCAACCAGCTCGGGCACGGCCTCGAAGGCGCGAACGAACGTCCCCGCGGCCAGCAGTGCCCGTCCGAGCGTGCCGACCCCGGCGAAGAGATCGACCACCTTGCGGGCGCCGGCCAGATGACCGGCGGTGAAGGCCTGCAGCGCGCCCTCCCCCTCCCGTGTGGCCTGCAGGAAGGCCGCGGGCGGCAGCGCCACCTGCTGCCCGGCGATGGTGAGCACCGGTGGCTTGCGCTCGGCCACGGGCTCGGGCGTGGCGGCACCGACGCTGACCGCGAGGCGGACCAGGTCCTGCGCTTCGGCAAAGGCCGCCAACGCCTCGCGATCGGCGAGCTCGGGCTCCGCCCCCAGATGCAGCACCACCTCGGCCCCGGCATCGAGGGCGGTCAGCGTCACCTCGCCGCCCCGCTGGGCCGTCTGCCGCGCCACCTGCAGCCGGCGCAGCAGACGGCCGAGCGGTGCGAAGAGCGCCACGAGCTCCGGCCGGGCGATCGGGCAGACGGCGACCGCGACGATCGCGCTATCTGCCCGGCGGCGAAAGCCGAGTTGGCCGTCTCTCGTAAAGCCGAGCCGCAGCCGGCGGCGACTGCCGAGCGGGCTCTGGTGCAGCGGGATCGGGCCGGGCACGGCCAAGCCACGGGCGGCGAGCGCGCCCTCGATCCGGCGGACCTTCAACGCGTCCTCGGCCCCTTCCGGCAAATGCTGCAGCGCGCAGCCGCCGCAATCGCCGAAATGCGGGCAGACGGGCGCCCGCCGCCGCGGGCTGGCGGCGAGACACGCCACGGGCTCGACGCGCTTGCCGCGGCGGCGGACCCGCCAGGTCTCGCCCGGCAAGGCCAGGGGCACGATCAGCCGCTCGCCGGCGTGGACGGCCACGCCGTCGCCGAGGAAGCCCAGCTCGTTGATCTCCACCTCGAGCGTCTCGGCCGGACGCTCGGATCGGTGTCGCTCGGATCGGTGTCGGTCGGGCCGGTGTCGTTCGGGTCGGTGTCGGGGGGGCCTCAAGGTCGGGCGGTCTCGACGACGAAACTCGCGGCGGCCGCGGGATCCCTTGGATCGAGACGCAGCAGGAGCACATCGCCGGCGTCGTTGTTCAGCAGCAAGAAGAGAAATTCACCCGTCGCCGCCATTTGCTCTATGGTGAAACCCGCGGGCAAGGCGATCGAGCCGTCCTCGACGGCTGCCCGCTCCGGCGGCCCGCCGCGGCCGCGCTCGATCAAGAGCCAGACCAGGGTCACGACGCCCACCACGATGAGCACCCCGGCCACAACGTTGAAGATCTTGAGGATGCCGAGATACCGTTCCATCAGCCGTCTGCCTTCGAAGGCCGTCGCCATGCCTGCCCCCGCCGATGGCTGACGCCACGGTGGTGGCCGCAGCCGAGACGGCACCGCTGGTCGAAATCAGGGACGACGAGGCCGGGCGCAGGCTCGACACCGTGCTCGCCGAGCGGCTTGCCGACCTCTCCCGCTCGCGCCTCCAGGCACTGCTCCGCGAGGGCCACCTGACGCTCGGCGACGAGGTGGTAACCGAGGGCAAGCGGCGGGTCAAACCGGGCGAGCGCTACCGGCTCACCGTGCCGCCGGCCGAGCCCTCGGCCCTGCTGCCCGAGGACCGGCCGCTCGACATCGTCTACGAGGACGAGGATCTCCTGGTGCTCGACAAGCCCGCTGGCCTCGTCGTCCACCCGGCCGCGGGCCACACCAAGGGCACATTGGTGCACGCGCTGCTCGCCCATTGCGGCAAAAGCCTCTCCGGCATCGGCGGGGTGGCCAGGCCCGGCATCGTGCACCGGATCGACAAGGACGTGAGCGGCCTTCTGGTGGTCGCCAAGCACGACCGGGTGCACCAGGGCCTCGCCGGCCAGTTCACCGTGCACAGCGTCGAGCGGCTCTACGCTGCCCTGGTCTACGGCCTGCCGAGCCCGCCCGAGGGCGTCGTCGACCAGCCGCTCGGCCGCCATCCGACGGACAGGAAGCGCATGGCGATCGTGCCGGGCGGCAAGCGGGCGGTCACCCGCTACCGGCTGCGCGAGGCCGCGGGCACCCGGATCGCCCGGCTGGAACTGGCGCTCGAGACCGGGCGGACGCACCAGATCCGGGTGCACCTCTCGAGCCTCGGCCACCCCCTGCTCGGCGACCGGATCTACAAGCCCCGGCGCAAGCCGGCGCTGCCCGAGACCCTGGCCGCGGCGATCGCCGAGCTCGACCGGGTGGCGCTTCATGCCGAGGTGCTGGGCTTCACCCACCCGCGAACGGGCGAAAGACTTCGCTTCGAATCCTCGCCACCGGCGATATTCGGTCGACTCCTCGAACTTGCGCGTGTAGGCTGATCACCGACCCGTTACGGATTTTTCATTGCGCGAATCCCGACTGCCGGTGCTACTAGCTGGATCGAGCGCGCTATCAGGAACTATTCGGCTGGTATACGTGTTCTATAGGACGAGTTGAACGAACGGACGTCGCCCATGGCAAGTCTTCCCACCGTACCGCTCGAGGGCAGCGGACTTTCCCGGTACCTCGAGGAGATCCGCCGGTTCCCGATGCTGGAGCCGCAGCAGGAGTACATGCTCGCCAAGCGTTGGCGCGAGGACGACGACGTCGCGGCCGCGCACACGCTGGTGACCAGCCATCTCCGCCTCGTCGCCAAGATCGCGATGGGCTACCGCGGCTACGGCCTGCCGATGAACGAGATCATCTCCGAGGGCAATGTCGGCTTGATGCAGGCCGTCAAGCGCTTCGAGCCCGAGCGCGGCTTCAGGCTCGCGACCTATGCGATGTGGTGGATTCGCGCCGCGATCCAGGAGTACATCCTGCATTCCTGGTCGCTGGTGAAGCTCGGCACCACGGCGGCGCAGAAGAAGCTGTTCTTCAACCTGCGCCGGCTGAAGAGCCAGATGCAGGCGATCGAGGAGGGTGACCTCAGCCCCGAGGCGGTCAAGAAGATCGCCGAGACGCTGGCCGTCACCGAGGCGGACGTGATCAGCATGAACCGGCGCCTCGATGGCCCGGATCACTCGCTGAACGCCACGTTGCGCGCCGAGAGCGACATGGAGTGGCAGGACTGGCTGATCGACGATCGCGCGACCCAGGACACGCTGATCGCCGAGGACGACGAGCTCGAGCACCGCCGCGAGCTGCTGGGCAGTGCGATGCATGTGCTCAACGATCGCGAGAAGCACATCCTCCACGAGCGCCGGCTCAAGGAGAGCCCGACCACGCTCGAGGAGCTGAGCACCCAATACGGCATCAGCCGCGAGCGGGTGCGGCAGATCGAGGTTCGGGCCTTCGAGAAGCTGCAAAAGGCGATCCGCGGCATGGAAGCCACGGGTGCGGCCGAATCCGCAGCGGCGCAAATCCCGCAACACTGAGCGGGCGCGCTGGGCCGCGGCACTGGGCGGGCCAGTGCACCAACAGCAAATTCGGACACGATGGCGAGGTCGGTCGGCCTCGCCGACACCGAGCGGCACCCGCGCGGCGGCCGGGACACCAACAAGCAATGCAGACATGCGAGGCGCGACCGGCGGACCGCCGGAGCTGCAGCCCGCGCACGGCCCGATCCGGACACCGCCAACAGAAAATGCAGACATGCCGGAAGGCGGTCCGGCGGCCGCTGGCCCAGTGACGCTGCAACCCGCCAACGGCGCGCGGTGGGGCAGCACCAACAGGCAATACAGACATGGCGGAAGGCGGGGCCCGTGACCGCGCCGGCGCTTCAGACGTGGCCGGTGCTCAGGCGTGGCCGGCGGTCGAGGAGAGCAGCGACGGGTCGACGCCGATCTTGCGCAAGGCCGCGGCCCACTTGTCGGCATCGTCGACCTCGAAGACCACACTGGCGTCCGGCGGGGCGATCAGCCAGCCGTTTTTCTGGATCTCGGCGTCGAGCTGACCCGGCGCCCAGCCGGCATAGCCCAAGGCGAACACCTTCTGCTTGGGCCCCTCGCCGCCGGCGATCGCCCGGAGCACGTCGACAGTCGCGGTCAGCGCGAAGCTCTCGTCGATCATCAGCGTGTTCTCGTGGACGTAGTCGGCCGAATGGAGGACGAAGCCGCGGCTGCTCTCGACCGGCCCGCCGACATGCACCTTGATCGCCGCGGCATCGGCCCTGGCCTCGATGCCGAGTTGCTCGATGATCGATTCGAAGGCGACATTGGGGGCGATCTGGTTGACGATGATGCCCATCGCCCCCTCGCTGGAATGCGCACAGAGAAAGACGACCGATCGGTCGAAGCGCGGATCGGGCATCCCCGGCATCGCGACCAGCAGCATGCCGGCCAGATGGTTATCGTTGGCGTCGTCGTTCTGCATCTCTAAGAGATAACCGGTCGGGGCCGGCGCAACAAGAGAGCGGCTGCCGCCCGTGCCGCCGAATACGCGAAATTCCGTTTCAGACGAGGAATGCTTCATGACGATCCAGATCGGTGACCGGCTGCCCGACGCCACCTTCAAGGTGAGCCAGGGCGGCGAGATGGTCGATGTCAGCGTGGCCGAGCTGACCCGGGGCAAGAAGGTGGTGCTGTTCGCCGTGCCCGGCGCGTTCACCCCCACCTGCCACGCCAAGCACGTGCCGGGCTACCTCGAGCACCACGACGCCCTGAAGGCCAAGGGCGTGGACACCATCGCCTGCGTCGCCGTCAACGACCCGTTCGTGCTCGCCGAGTGGGCCAAGTCCCAGAACTCGGGCGAGAAGATCATGCTGCTCTCCGACGGCAATGCCGACTTCACCAAGGCCATCGGCCTCGATTTCGACGGCTCGGGCTTCAAGCTCGGCACCCGCTCCAAGCGCTACGCGATGATCGTCCAGGACGGCGTGGTCGAGGCCCTCGCCGTCGAGGAGGCGCCGCCGATGATGGAGGTCTCTGCTGCCGAGCACATCCTGAAGGCGCTCTAAGGCCGGCATCCCCGGGGCCAAAGCCCAATCAAGGCCCAAACGCCCCGGGGATCACGGTCTCACCTCGAGAAGCGGTGTCAGGGGTCGTTTCGACACGCACGCTCGACGACAACGGACAAGCGCAACGACTCGATGCTCGATGTGCTGCCGATCGGCGTGCTGGTCTTCCCCGGCACCGGGATCCAGGAGAACCTCGCCGACAAGGCCCGCAAGCTGGGCATCCCGGTCATGAAGCACGAGGGCGGCGCGTGAGCGCCGCTTCGAGCCCTGAGCGGACGGTCAGAGCCCGAAGGGTTTCGCACTTGGAGGCCTCTTGCGAGCATTCGGTGTTTTCGCGGTTTCCGCGATCTAAGCCCAAATATGGCCGACGGCTGCTGACGCAAAGCCTCAGACGTGGCTGCCTCGATAGGTTATTCGCCGCAGGACCCATTCGAAGGGCCCGAGCGCGAAGCGGGTTCGCCAGATCGACAGGGCAATGATCAGACCCGCTGTGACAGCGATGGCGATTGCGGTGGCCGTTAGCCTGTCGACGCTTTCCCAAAGGCCAAAGCCATAGCCGGAGACTATGGTGGTCAGGATGATCGACTGACCAAGATAGACACTCAAACTCGATCCGCCTGCGGCAAGCGCCCGTGCCATGATCGGCCCCGGTGGGCGAGAGAGCGCGGCAATCACGCCGAGATAGCCCAGCGTTGCCACCGGCGCGGCTGCTATTGTAACAGCCAAACCCAGTTCCGGTGGCCCCCATTGCCAGATCGCCGCCCCGATCAGGCCGATCACGACCCCCGGCACCAGGCAAAGGCGCCGAGCGCGCCGCCAGAGCGGATGTTCTGCATTTTCGATCATGCCCGACTTGACCGCCGCCAGCCCAAGGCAGAACCAGCCAAGCGCCGATACCCCTTGGATCACGAGGAAAGCCGGCATGGTGAAAGCGAAGCCGACGCTGCGGAACAGGGCGGCTTCAAGGAACCCGCCTCCTGTCAGGGTACTGTGTTCCAGCGCGACGATGTCAGGTGGGGTTTCGGGTGCGACAAGCAGGAGCGGTGGCGCAATGAGAACCTGCAGGATCAGAAGTGCTCCGCCGACCCGGACCAGGCGCGCGACCTGCCAGTCGCGGAACAGGAAGAGAATTGACCCCGTCACCGCGTAGATCGTCAGGATGTCGCCGGGGAAGAACAGGCATCCATGGGCGATCCCGAGGATCAGCAGCCCGATCATGCGGTTGCGATAGAGCCGCCCGAAGGAAAGGCCCTGCCGCTGCGCCGAGCGCATCATGAACCCGAGGCCCACGCCGAACATGAAGGAGAACAACCCGTATGACTTGAACAGCGCGAGCCCGTTCACCAGCCAGACTGTGAGCGTGTCCAGTTCCGTCTCTCCGCCGGGTTCGGTAAAGCTGCCTACGGCAGAGAAGGCGATGAACTGGACATTGACAACAACAATCCCGAAGAGCGCGATCAATCGAAGGTAATCCGGCATCAACGAGCGCGCCGCCCTCTTCATGGCTTCGCCGGACGGTAGGGTGGGGACTTGCAGTCCTTCAGTCATATCGCCCCGCTCCAGATTGGATTTGGGAAAGGCTCGCATAGAACGCGAACGACCGAGAGGTCCCGCCTAGCCGACATCGGCCAGTTCCCGCGCGGAGGTCGGCGGCATCCACAGTCAGCGCTTGGCCACGGCGCAATTTCGCGGCATGATCCTCATCGAAGCAACGGCGTAGCAGCACAGTCGCAGGCGGAGCGTATCTCTCGGGCAGCCTGACGTGATCCCCATCACATCTGTTCCCGGCGGCTGCCATGTCGCTCCTCCGGCTTGCCATATCCCCGAGAAAACGGCGTAGCAAGAAACGGCGTCAGGAGTCGTTTCCACTCGCCCCCATCGCCACAGCCGAAGCGCGGGTCATCGGTCCGACCAACCGGCACCGGCTCCAGCGGTCAGGCCCCGAAAGCCAGAACCCGAGCATCGTCGTCAGCTCTCGCCCGTCGCGTGCCCATTCATCTGGGCCACACCGTCCCTGATCGCTTGCGTCGCCAGCTGGTCGGCACGCTCGTTCAAGGCATCGCCGGCGTGGCCCTTGGTCCAGGCCCACTCGATGGTATGGGCGGCGGCTGCCGCCTCCAGGCGCTGCCAGAGATCGACGTTCTTGACGGGCTTCTTGTCCGCCGTCTTCCAGCCCCGCGCCTGCCAAGCCCGCAGCCACTCGGTAATGCCCTTCCTGAGATAGCTGCTGTCGGTCACCAGCCTGACCCGCATCGGCCGCTTCAGGCTCTCCAGCGCCACGATCGCGGCCATCAGCTCCATGCGATTGTTGGTGGTGGCGGGCTCGAAGCCCGAAAGCTCCCGTTCGTGGCCGCGCCAGCGCAGCACCGCCCCCCAGCCACCCGGCCCCGGATTGCCGCTGCAGCCGCCGTCGGTGTGGATCTCGACGAGATCGGATGCCGGACCCGGGTCAGACGAGGCCATAATCGGCCGGCCCCCGCGCCGCGTTGTGAAAAGCGAGCTTCTTGGCGTATTCCATGGGATCCTTGGGCTGGACCAGCGCGCCGTCCACCTGATTGAGCCAATCGTAGAGACGGGTGAGCAGAAAACGCATCGCAGCCCCGGTCGCCAGGATCGGCAGAGCCTCGATCTCGGCCGAAGACATCGGTCGGACCGTCCGGTAGCCGTCGAGAAAGGCCCGGCCTCGGGCGAGATCGTAGTCGCCCGTGAGCGCGAAGCACCAGGCATTGAGACAGATGGCGACGTCGTAGGCGAAAAGGTCGTTGCAGGCGAAATAGAAATCGATCACCCCGGTGACCCGGTCGCCCTCGAAGAAGACGTTGTCGGGGAAGAGATCGGCGTGGATGACTCCCGCCGGCAGCTCCTCGGGCCAGGCCGTCTCGAGCCGGTCGAGGGTCGGCGCCACCAGCTGCTCGAGCCCGTCCGGCAGCGGCAGCGGACTGGCCTCGCATGCTCGGTAGAGTGGGCGCCAGTCGGCCACCGAAAGCGCGTTCGGGCGCTCGCCGTCGAAATCGGCCACCGCGACGTGCAACTCGGCCAGCGTCGCACCCAGGGCCGCACAGCGCGCGGGGTCGATCCGCCTGGGTGAGCGGCCGTCGAGGAAGCTGACGATGGCCGCGGGCTTGCCGCAGAGGGTCTGCAGGCTCTCGCCCCCTCGGTCGTGGATCGGCACGGGGCAGGCGATCGCCTTGGCCGCCAGATGGTCCATCAGGGCCAAAAAAAACGGCAGATCGGCAAGCGCCACACGCTTTTCGTAGATCGTGAGGATAAAGCGCCCGGCGGTGGTCTCGAGCCTGAAATTCGAGTTCTCCACCCCTTCGGCAATGGGATGGAGGGCCAGCGGACGGCCGATGTCGTAGCGTGCCAGAAGCCCACTCAGGGCGTCATCGGGAACCGAGGTGTAAACCGCCATCCATCACCAAAGCTGGCCATCACCGAAGCTGGCACCTGAGCTGCCGGAGTTATGCCGCCTGGTCGCCGGCTTGTCACGCTTCCAAGCCGGGCGCGACGTGCTCGGAATGGGCCCCGTCGGCAGCGACTGACATCGGGTTCTGACCAGCTCTACGTCAATGTCGTCAGCTCGCTACCCGCGAAAGCGGCAGGGTCGCCGCCGGCTCGTCCGCGACGAGGCGCTCCGCGGAGCTGTTGTGCGCATAGGTCTTCCAGCTCGGCGCATAGCAATCGGTCGCCTGATTGCCCCACGCCTGCCAGTTTTTCCGCGTACCTCGGGCGAAGAGCTCGAGCCGCGGGCCGGGGCTGCAGGCTTCGATGATGTCGTACAATTCATCCGGCTTGCGCGAGTGCTCGCGCTTGCGGGTCGCGAGATAGTTCACCTGGCGCCGGCCCGGTGCCAGAGTCCGCGCGTTCTTGCCGCGAACGCCGAACAGCACGAGCTCGGTCACGTTGCGAAAATAGAAACCGACACCACGGCCGTCGCTGCCGCCGTCCTTGCGGACCTTGTGCCAGACCACGTTGGACTTGTAGGCGAACCCCCAGGCCTTCATCACCTCGATGCCTTCCGGCAGCAGAGCGTTCGGCACCCAGAGGTAGAGATGCGCTGTCGGTGCTGCGATCTCCGCCACGGGCAGGGCACGAATCTCGGGGGTGGTGAGCGTCGCATAGCGTGCCAGGCGCCGATGCTCGGGCGCCATCTTGCCGGTGCGATTGATGAACTGCCACGGCGGATCAGCCAAGATGCAGGCATACCGGCTCGAGCCGACTGTCCGGCGCAGCGCCTGTCCCGGGTCGACCAGCTCGACGCCCTCAGCCATCGACTTGCCCTTCGAGATCGCCGTCGCCTTTCAGGAGACCGGTACGAGCCGGCGGGTCGGGATCGGGGGTACCCGGAAGTGGACGTTCTCGTCGGTGTGGTGGACCGTCTCGAGGGTCACCTCGAAGCGGGCCCTCAAGGCCTCGATCACCTCCTCGACCAGGACCTCCGGGGCCGAGGCGCCGGCGGTCAGCCCCACGGTCGCGATGCCGTCCATGGCCTGCCAGTCGATCTCCCGGGCGGTCTGGACGAGGGCGGCCTGCGCTGCGCCATTGGCCCGCGCCACCTCGACCAGCCTGAGCGAGTTCGAGGAGTTGGGGGCACCGACGACCAGCACGAGGTCGCACCTGGGCGCCATCACGGCCACCGCCTCCTGTCGGTTGGTGGTGGCGTAGCAGATGTCCTCGCTCCTCGGCCCCTCGATGGCCGGGAAGCGCGCCTCGAGCGCCTGGACGATGGCGGCGGTGTCGGTGACCGAGAGCGTGGTCTGCGTCGCGAAAGCGACGTTGCCCGGGTCCTCCACCTCGATCGTTCGGGCATCCTCGACCGTCTCGACCAGCCGGACCGAGCCTTCCGGCACCTGGCCCATCGTGCCATCGACCTCGGGATGCCCGGCATGGCCGATCAACAGCACGGTGCGGC
>SLRI01000221.1 GCA_007131045.1 Rhodospirillales bacterium | reverse complement strand
GGAATCCGCCATCTGCGGCACCAGCTTCGGCGACACGAACGACGCACACTCGAGCCACCGCACCCCCGCCCGGAACAGCCGCTCGCAGAGCTCGACCTTGACGCCCAACGGCACCGAGCCCGGGAAGTTCTGCAACCCGTCCCTGGGCGCCACCTCGACGAAGGTGATCGCCTCTGTCATCGCCTCAGCCACCGCGCAACTCGCCCAGAACCCGCTCCGCCACGTCCACCCGCACCTCGCCCGTGGCCACCATGGCGTCTGCCACCCGATCCACCTCCTCGCCCACGGCACCTGCCATCATCGCCAGGTTCTGCGCATGCAACGCCATGTGCCCCTTCTGAATCCCCACGGTCGACAAGGCCCTGAGTGCGGCGAACGTCTGCGCCAGCCCCACGGCACAAAACACCCGCGCCATCTCGACGGCCGTCGTTACCCCCAAAATCGCCACACACACTCGTGCGGTCGGATGCACCTTGGTGGCCCCACCCACGAGCCCGACGGCCAGCGGCAGCTCCAAGGACCCCGCCAAATCGCCCTCGGCCGTCCGCTCGAAGCGCGAAAGCGAACGGTACTGCCCCGATCGCGCCGCATAAGCGTGCGCCCCGGCCTCGATCGCCCGCGTGTCGTTGCCGGTCGCCAGCACACATGCCGAAATGCCGTTCATCACGCCCTTGTTGTGGGTCGCAGCCCTGTACGGATCGGCCTCGGCGAAATGCGACGCGGCAACGATCCCGTCCACCACCTCGGCCCCACCCAGAGCGTCGGCCGGCCAGACCGCGCGCGCCCGCACCAGCCGCCGATCCGCGAGATTGGACAAGATGCGCAAATACACCTTGCCGCCACACCATCCCTCGATCGACGGCGCCAGCCGCTCGGCCATCGTGTTGACCGCATTCGCGCCCATCGCATCCCGCGTATCCACCACGATATGCGTGATCACCATCGGCCCGCCCCGGGTCTCCAGCACCCGAACCTCGAGCTCACGGAAGCCGCCGCCGTGCCGCACCAGCACCGGATCACAGCCGTCACAAATCCCGGCAATCTCCTCCCGCCGCTCCAGGATCTCGAGCCTGGAGTGCTGCGGATCACTCACCCCGGTCAGCTGGATCTGCGCGATCATCAACGGCCCGGAAGCCGAGGTCACGAACCCCCCGGCATCGTAGACCAGCCGAGCGGCATTGCAGACCGCCGCCACCACCGACGACTCCTCGGTCGCCATCGGCACCAGCCGATCCACCCCGTCGACCTTCAAGTTCGAGGCGATCCCGATCGGCACCGGCATCACGCCGATGGCATTCTCCACCAGCCGATCCGCCAACTCGGCCGGCAACGCCCCGGTCTCCGCCAAGACCGCCACCTGCGCCGCCGTCAATCCGGCAAACCCGGCCACGACCTCGAGCCGCTCCGCCATCCCCAACCGATGAAACCCCGAAATCCGCGATCCGGCCATCATTGCCTCCCCGAGAACCTGACCCTCCAACCCTAGCGGACTAGGCAGGAAGGAAGAAGTGCGGGGAGGCTGGCCTCCCCGCGCCCCACCGTTTCTCGGTGATGGCGCTGGGACGCGGCGCCACAAAAAAAACCCGCCGAAGCTGTCGGCGGGGGCTGTTACGAGATGGGGGGACGCCAAGTGGCGTCCCCCCTTTGGACCTTATCGCCATTCGAACGTTGGCGAAAAAGTCGAGTGTCGAAGCGCGTTACTGCGCGGTCGTCTCGAACTCGTCCGGATCGTACTCCGGCATGTTCTCGAGGCGCTCCTGCGTCATGCCGCGGAGCAGCAGGTTGTCGTCGTCGGCCAACTCGAACTCTTCCAGCGGCACGGCGATCGTCCGCTCCCCGAAGCCGAACAGGCCGCCAACGCCGAGCACCAGATGCGAGTCTTGGTCACCTGGGCGAACCACGACGTCGTTGACCGTCGCGATCGTCTCGTTCTGCTCGTTGACCACGTTGGAACCGATCATCTCATCGGCCGTCATCTGCGCGAGCGGCGAAGGCGCTTCGGCTGTGTCCGGATCTTCGGCTGCGGCCAGATCCTCGTCCCTCGCCGGATCGTCGGTGTCCTCCGCCCGCTCTACGTCACCTTCGAGCGTCACGGGCGCGTCGGCCTCCTGCTCGGCAGTCTCCTGCTCGGGCGTGGGCTGCTGGTCAGGCTGCTCCTGTGCTGCCCGGTCCTGCTCCTCGAGCTGCTGCTGCTGCGCGGCCTCGTCCTGCTCGGCCTCTTCCTCCTGGAGCCGCTGGGCCTCGGTCTCCTCCTCGGGCCGCTCTTGCTCCGGATCGGCGCGCGTGATCCGCACCTCGGGCTCTTCCTGCTGGATCTCGACCTGCGGTTCCTCCCGCTGGAGCTCGACCCGTGCCTGGGCCTGCTCGCCCTCCTGCATCTGCACGTCGCCCTCGGCAACGGACAGCTCGGGCTGGCCCATGATCACCTCGATCTCCGGATCGTCCATCTCCACCTGGACCTGCGGCTCCGGCATCTCGATGTTGACCACGGGCGCCGGGACGTGGACGGTGATCCGCGGCGGCGCCTGGGTGACGCGAACTGTCGGCGCTTGCTGCTCGATCTGCAGCTCGGTCTCCATCTGCATCTGCGCTTCGGCCTGCGCTTCGTCCTCCGGCTGATCCGCGGCCAGCTGCTGGTCGTCCTCCTGCTGAGCCGCGGCCATCTGCTGGCTGGCCATCTGTTCGGCCTCCTGCACGGCTTGCTGCGCCTCGGCGTACTCTTCGTTCTGCAGGGCGTCCCACGCTTCCTGGAGCAGCGAGCGAAGCTCGTCGCGCTCGGCCGTGTCGATGGTGGCCTCGTCGAGCGCCTCGTTCGCGTCCTGCAACGCCCTTTCGGCCTCGTCGTGGTTCTCCTCCTCGAGCGCCTGACGGGCTTCGGCCAGATACTGTTGGATCTGCTCCTGCTGCTGCTGGGCCTGCTGCTGCTGGTCGGCCGGCTGCTGCTGGGCCTGCTGCTGCTGGTCGGCCTGCTGCTGGTCGGCCTGCTGCGCCATGGCGGGCATGCTGGCGATGATGACCAGAGCGCTGGTCGCCAGCAGCAGGCGCGTCGTATGTTGGATCTTCATTCGAAGTCTCCCCATGGTTGGTGTACTCAAAAAAGCGGCTGCGGCCGCTTCGGTTCCAACGTGAGGCGGAACTTTTTTCTGAACGTGCCTTCACCGAGGAGGACGCTTTGCTGCTGAGCGATGCTCGCTGACGCTGCGTGATCATGGAAAATGAACCGCTCCGGCAAGCGCAGGGCTCCAGGTCGCCGTTCCAGTTTGCAGGTCGCCGATCCGGCTGGCAGTGAGCGCCGGCCCGAGAGGGTGGCGATGGCCCAAGAAGGCTGTCGCATATGATAGAGCCTTCTGTTCGGCGCGATCCACCCGCGCCCGCCCGCCGGCTCAGACCTTGCGAACCGGCCCCGGGTAGCGGGCGAGGCGGGGATCCGAGGTAAGCAGCAGGATGCCCTCGACCATCGCCTGGGCGACGAGCAGCCGGCCGAAGGGGTCCTTGTGAATGTAGGGGAGGCCATCGACCGCGACGCCGTGATCGCTGGTGATCGGCAGCTCTTCATAGTCCTGGGCCAACAGCTCGCTGCGCACCAATCGGGGGTCGGTCGCGAAGCCGGGTCGACCGAGACTGCGCTTGATCGCGATCTCCCAGATGCTCACGGCACTGAAGAACAGCTTGTTGCCGGGGTCGGCCATGAGTTCCCTGGCCGAGGGAGGCAACCGGGCGACCCGGCCGACGGCCCAGAGAAGCAGGTGTGTGTCGGGGAGGAGCCTCATTCCTCGCCGTAGAACATCTTCTCGATCTCTTCCTCGAACATCGTGTCGAAGTCGTCCGGCACCTCGATCTTGCCCTCCAGCCCGCCGAAGCGCCGCTCGGCCACGGCTTTTGCATCGTCGAGCGGCACCACCTTGACCATCGGCTTGCCGGCCTTGCCGATGATGAAGGGCTTGCCCTTCGCCGCCTCCTCGACCAGCCGCGAGAGATGCGTCTTCGCCTCGTGGATGTTGATCTTCTCCACCCGCCCCGCCTCGCAGAAGTGGACTTAGTCCACGGACTTAGTCCACCAGACCGGCCCGCGCAAGCGAGAGCCCAGAAGAACCCCTCCCTAACTTCCCGGGCCGCAACCGGCACTCTGACCGCACGCCAAAGCAATCCCCGAGTAACGGGAGCGTCAGATGTACCGGAAAATCGAAAGCCGCCAGTCCCGCCGTGTCGTGGCCCGTCCCGATCTCGCCATCGGTCTGCCGGAGCGCCTCGCCCTCTACGTCTTCGGCGTCCTCTGCCTGATCTCGTTGCTGATCGAGAGCCCGGTGCCGATGGCGATCGCCCCCTGACCTCACGGCCGATCCGCCCCGGCGCGAAGTAACGGATGGGCCCGCGGGGAGGCGCCGCCTCCCCGCGCTTCTTCTTCTTGCTGTTACTTCATCCTACTGGAGCCCGACCTCCTGCCGCAGCTCTTCCGGCGGCAGCCAGCCCGGGTCGATGCCGGTCATGTCGGGCAGCTGATGCGCGATGCCCTTGTGGCAGTCGATGCAGGTGTAGACCTCGGCCTGCACCAAGAAGCGCTGGTGGAAGTCGGCGGCGCGCGGCGACTGGCGGGTGAAGTCCATCGCCACCTCGGAGTGGCAGTTGCGGCATTCGAGGGAATCGTTCGACTTGAGCCGCGCCCATTCGAGCTTGGCCATGTGCAGCCGATGCTCCTCGAACTTCTCCCGGGTGTCGATGGTGCCGAAGATATGGCCCCAGACCTCTTTCGAGGCCTGCATCTTGCGGGCGATCTTGTGGGTCCATTCGTGCGGCACGTGACAATCGGAGCACGCCGCCCGGACGCCCGAGCGATTGGTGAAGTGGACCGTGCGGGTCAGCTCCTCGTAAGGGTTGGCTGCCATCTCGTGACACGAGATGCAGAACTCCTCCGTGTTGGTGTACTCGAGCGCCGTGTTGAACCCGCCCCAGAACAACACACCACCGAGAAAACCGCCGAGCGTGAGGAAGCCGACGCTCAAGTGCGTACTCGGCCGGTTGGCGATCGCCCAAAAGCGGCGGAAGAAATTCTTGATTCTCTGCATCGAGCTAATCGATCCCCACCGGCGACAAGGTCAGCATGTCGCGAAAATCGTTGTCGACCAGGGGCCGCGCGTCGGTCTGCTGGACGTGGCAGGCATCGCAGAAATAACGCCGGGGGGCGACGTCCGCCAGCATCTGCCCGTCGCGGTCGACGAAGTGGGAGATGCTGATCATCGGCGCGCGCGCCACATCGTGGAACTGGCGCCGGTGGCATTCGAGACAGCGATTGGTACCGAGCGTGACTTGGTAGCCGTCGATGCTGTGCGGGATGATCGGCGGCTGCTCGGGAAAGCTGCGCATCCGCCGGACATCGTCGGTGATCGGCGTGGCGATCCGCGGGGCCGGCACGTCGGCCATCGGATCGGGCGCGCCGGTCAGCCGTGGTGCCGTGGTCTGGGCCGCGGCAGCGACCACCACGGCCAGTACGAGCACGAGCCCGAGGGCGAGGGCAATGCCACTCCGGCGGCTCATGCCAAGTCGACCTTGACTGCACATTTCTTGAAGTCCGTCTGCCGGGAGATGGGATCGTTGGCGTCCAGCGTGAGCTTGTTGATCAGCTGGCTGGCATCGAACCAGGGCACGTAGATCACGCCGCGCGGCATCCGGTTGCGGCCGCGGGTCTCGAGGCGCGTGCGCATGTCGCCGCGGCGCGAGGTGACCCGGATCTCCGCGCCCCGATTGAGCCCGCGCTGGCGCGCGTCCTCGGCGTGCATGTAGCAGACTGCACCCGGGAACGCCTTGTAGAGCTCCGGGACCCGCATCGTCATCGAGCCCGAATGCCAGTGCTCGAGCACCCGGCCGGTGACCAGCCAGAGATCGTACTCCTCGTCCGGCGCCTCGGCCGGCGGCTCATAAGGCACGCCCAGGATCACCGCCCGGCCGTCCGGCCGGCCGTAGAACTCGACCCCCGCACCCGGCGTCACATAAGGGTCGTAGCCCTCGCGGTAGCGCCAGAGCGTCTCCTGCCCGTCGACCACCGGCCAGCGCAGGCCGCGATTGCCGTGATAGGTGTCGAAGGGGGCGAGGTCGTGCGCCTTGCCCAGGCCGAACTCGCGATACTCCTCGAACAGACCCTTCTGCACGTAGAACCCGAACGACTGCGCGTCGTCGTTGGCGTAGTCGGGGTTGGTCTCGTCGAGCGAATACTGGTCCGCCCGGCCGTTGGCGAACAGCACCTCGTAGAGCGACTTGCCCCGGTAGTCGGGGTTGGCGTCGAGGATCTCGTCGGGCCATACCTCGTCGGTGGTGAACCGCTTGGAGAACTCCATCACCTGCCAGAGATCGGAGCGCGCCTCGCCCGGCGGCTGAACGAGCTGGTGCCAGAAATGAGTCCGCCGCTCGGCATTGCCGTAGCCGCCCTCCTTCTCGACCCACATCGCCGCCGGCAGGACGAGATCGGCGGCATGCGCGGTGATCGTCGGATAGGCTTCGGAGACGACGATGAAGTTCGAGGGGTTGCGGTAGCCCGGATAGGTCTCGTTGGCGATGTTGGGTGCCGCCTGCACGTTGTTGTTGACCTGCACCCAATACCAGTTGATCTCGCCGTCCTTCAGCTTTCGGTCCTGATCGACCGCATGCGCCCCCACCCAGTCGGGCAACAGGCCGTTGGGCAGCTGCCAGATCCGCTCCGAGATGGCGCGGTGCTCGGGATTGGTCACCACCATGTCGGCCGGCAGTCGATGCGCGAAGGTGCCGACCTCGCGCGCCGTGCCGCAGGCCGAGGGCTGGCCGGTCAAGGAGAACGGGCTGTTGCCGGGCTCCGAGATCTTGCCGGTCAAGAGATGCACGTTGTAGACCATATGATTTGCCCAGACACCGCGGACGTGCTGGTTGAAGCCCATGGTCCAGAGCGACATCACCTTCTTGTCGGGATCGGCGTAGAGCTCGGCCAGGGCCTCGAGCTGCCCGGGCTCGACGCCGGAGAGCTCGGAAACCCGCTCGAGCGTGTAGTCGGCGACCAAGGCTGCGAACTCCTCGAAGCTCGACGGCTCCATCGCCCCCGGATCGTCGACCCCGGCCGCCGCCTGCTGCAGCGGGTGCTCGGGCCTGAGGCCGTAGCCGATATCCGTCTTGCCCTTGAAGAAGCTGGTGTGCCGGTCGACGAAGTCCTCGTTCACCCGGCCGTTCTGGATGATGTAGTTGGCGATATAGTTGAGGATCGCGAGATCGGTGCCGGGGTTGAAGACGATCGAGAGGTCGGCCAGATCAGAGCTGCGATTGGTGAAGGTCTGCAGCGACGCCACACGGACGTGCGGCTGGCTCAATCTTCGATCGGAGAGCCGGGTCCACAAGATCGGGTGCATCTCCGCCATGTTCGCACCCCAGAGCACGAAGGCGTCGGCATGCTCGAAATCGTCGTAGCAGCCCATCGGCTCGTCGATGCCGAAGGTGCGGATGAACGCGGTCGCGGCCGAGGCCATGCAGTGCCGGGCGTTGGGATCGAGATTGTTCGACAAGAAGCCGGCGCGCATCAGCTTGGAGACCGCATAGCCCTCCCAGATCGTCCACTGCCCGGAGCCGAACATCGCGAGCCCGCGCGGGCCCTTGTCGCGCAACACGGTCTTGGCCTTTTCGGCCATGATGTCGAACGCCTCGTCCCAGGAGACGGGCTCGAGCTCGCCCTCCTTGTCGAAGACGCCGTTCCGCTTGCGCAGCAGCGGGCTGGTCAGCCGGTCCTCGCCGTACATGATCTTGGAGAGGAAATAGCCCTTGATGCAGTTGAGGCCGCGATTGACCTCGGCCTGCATGTCGCCGTGGGTGGCGACCACGTGCCCCTCGCGGGTGCCGACCATCACCCCGCAGCCGGTGCCGCAGAACCGGCAGGGCGCCTTCGACCACTTGATCTCGAGGGCAGCGGCCCCGCCCGGCACGGGCTGGGCCACAGCCGGCAAAGAGATCCCGGCAGCGGTCGCGGCGACCCCGGCCGCATGCGCCTTGATCATGTCACGACGGCTCAGAGCTCCGAGGCTCATCCTTCCTCTCCCAGCGATTGCGCCGTCTCGACCTGCTCGTAGACCAGGCCCGCGGCAAAGACACCGTCGAGCAGGCTCATCGTCGCCAGGCGGTCGCCGACCACCCCGCTCGACGGCCCCTCGATCACCACGACGATCTTGCCGTTCTCGGCATGAAACACCTCGCACCCCTCGATTCGGCCGATCGCGGCCTGCACCTCGAGCATCTTGTCGGCTGCCGCGCGCACGACCACGCTCGAGATGTGCACTTTTGGACTATCCACCGGCGGGCTATCCATCGGCCGGCACCCGCTCGGTGGCCACGACCGCCACCGCATCCACGGGGCAAACGGCGACGCAGGCGCCGCAGCCGGTGCACCGATCGCCCAGCACCTCGGGGCGCGGCGGGCCGCCGAGCCGCGGGCGGAAGCGGATCGCGGCCTCGGGGCAGGCATCGCCGCAGGCCTGGCACACCACGTCGCGGCGCGCGAGGCAGCCGGCCTCGATGCGGACCCGGTGCGTGAAGGCCGGGCCGGCCTCTTGCTCGGTGAAGACCGGCACCGCGCAGGCCTCCGCGCAGGCGCCGCAGAAGGTGCATTCACCGCGGCCGAAATCGACCACCGGCCGCGACCGGCCGTCGAGCCGAATGATGTCCTCGGGACAAGCGGCGGCGCAATCGCCGCAACCGGTGCAATGCGCCGCCACACTGGCCTCGCGCGACCAGGGCGGCCGCACCGGCAACGTGCGCTCGGCATTGCGGCCGAGCATCAACTGTCTTCTAGAGGTCACTACGGGCACGACGGAACTCCCCCCGAAATTCTGGCCCTGAATTTCCGGCTAGCCGGGCGGTGGTCCGGGTGGGCCGACAATAATCTGCCACATCCAGACGAGAAATCCGTAACCGCCGACGAAGGCGACGGCCACGAAAGGCCAGATGAGCACTGCGAGGATCAAGAAAACGGCGAATTCGGCTCGCCGGCCCTCACGCGGAGACGCATTTTTCACCGTTCCCTGCTCTGCAGACATTGCGACCGCGCCTCACCCCTCGTTCGTCGACTTTTGAAGACCTAGTCTGCCATCGGTTCGCCAGATGTCAAAAAAAAACGGCGGTGCCGCGGAAATACGGGCCCCTGCCCAAAATTTCCTACAAAGGGTTACGGCGCAGCCAATTGCGCAGCGCGGCGACCGCCACGAAGCCGAAGCCGCCGATGAACAGCCCGCCCAGGACGTAACCGCTGAACCGGCCGAGCTCGAAGGCGCCATAGTCGAACCAGCCGACGAGGAGCCCGATGCAGGCCCCGAGCAGCCCGCCGATCGCGAAGGCGGTCAAAAGGTTCCAGCGCCCGCTGCGCGCAACGCGTTCCTGCTCGACACTCATCCTCCCCCGCCTCCTCGGTTCACCTCGCGCGCTTCACTGTGGCCGATGGCACATCATCTCCACACCCCTAGCAACGTCCGATCGCCAAGGCCGTTCCACGGTCGGCGCACCGTCTCGACGACCCGCCAGCGCTGCCACCCCACCATCCACCGCCCGCGAAAAGACCGGAGGGGCGCGGGGAGGCTTGCCTCCCCACACTTCTCGACCTTGCTCTTCGATGTCGCCGCGAAGGACGAAACCTACATCGGGCACTCGCCCACATAGGCATCCTGGTGATCCTCGAGGACGACGCCGATCACCCGGTTGGTGATGTTGCCGGTGTCGTCCGCATAGGCCTCGCGGACATAGATGTCCTGGATCGGATGCTGGTTGGTGGCGAAGCGGAAGCTGCCGCGGGTCGAGGCGAAGTCGGCGGCGCGCAGCGCCTCGCGAAAGGCCGCCTGGTCGGCGAGGTCGTCGCCGAGCGCGTCCATGGCGGAGAGCAGCAG
>SLRI01000698.1 GCA_007131045.1 Rhodospirillales bacterium | reverse complement strand
TGGCGGAGAATTTCATGACTGGGCTCCAATGACCAGATGGCCGAAGCGGTCGACGGTGAGCGTCTGCCCCGGCTCGACGACGGTGACGGAGGCTGCCTCCTCGATGAGCGCGGGACCGGTGATGGCTTGGCCGGGCGCGAGGGTGTCTCGGGCGTAGACCGGGGTCGCCTGCCAGCCACTGGCGAAGCGCACGGGCCGCTCGGCCATGGCCCGGCCCGCGGACATGCCTGGGTCGAGCAGCGTGTCGGCCGGCCGCTCCGTCCTGGAGATCGCGGTCACCGTGAGGTTGACGATCTCGATCGGCTCGCCAGGGATGCCGAAGCCGAAGCGCGCCTCGTGCGCGGCATGGAAGGCCTGCCAAAGCTCGGGCACACGGTCGTCGACCAGGGCGCCCTCGCCGATGGGGAGTTCCAGCTCGTAGTTCTGGCCGAGATAGCGCATCTCGAGCGCCCGGGTGACGGTGATCCGCTCCTGGTAGGCCTGGGCGTGCAGCTCGGCGAGCGCCTGGGCCTCGAGCTCGGCCAGCATGGCGCGGGCGCGTTCTGCGGGAAAGCCGTGGCTGGTCATCTGGATGGTGCGCTGCCGGTCGACCCGGGCGTCGGTGAGGATGAAGCCGTAGGCCGAGAACTGGCCCGGGTGGTTGGGGACGATCGCACGCGGGATGCCCATTTCGCGGATCAGGGAGGCGGCGTGCAGCGGGCCGGCGCCGCCGAAGGCCAGGAGCGTGAAGTCGCGGGGGTCGAGGCCGCGCTCGATCAGCACCGAGCGCAAGGCACCCACCATGTTGTTGTCGGCGATCCGCAGGATGGCCAGCGCCGTTTCGTCGGGCCCGAGGCCGACCCGTTCGGCGACCGCCGCGATGGCGGCCTCGGCGGCGTTCGTGTCGAGGGCCATGCTGCCGCCGAGGAAGTTCTCGGGATCGATCCGGCCGAGCACCACGTTGGCGTCGGTGACCGTGGCCCTGGTGCCGCCCTTGCCGTAGGCGGCCGGGCCCGGATCGGCACCAGCGCTCGCCGGCCCCACCCGCAACATGCCGCCCTTGTCGAGCCAGGCGATCGACCCGCCGCCGGCGCCGATGGTGCGGATGTCGATGATCGGGATCTGGATCGGCACCCCCCACTCGATCTCGAAATTGGTGGTGAAGGTCGCGGTGCGGTCGAGCACGGTCGAGACGTCGGTGGAGGTGCCGCCCATGTCGAGGGTGACCAGGTGGTCGATGCCGGCGAGTTCGGCCACGTGGCGGCTGGCGATGACCCCGCCCGTGGGGCCCGAGACCAGGAGCTGGACCGGCGTGGCGGCAGCGGCCTCCAAGGTCATCTCGCCGCCGTTCGAGCGGATGAGCACGGCCGGGGCATCGATCCCGGCGCCATCGAGTCGACCGCGCATCGCGTTCAGGCGCCGGCCGACGACGGGTTTGAGATAAGCGTCGGCGAGCGTCGTGGATGCCCGCTCGTACTCCTTCCATTTGGGCAGGACCTCGAAGCTGATCGAGATGGCGTGGCCGGGGAGCGCCGCCTCGAGGATCGCCTTGACCTGCCTTTCGTGGGCGGGCTCGAGGTAGGAGAAGAGCAGGCAGACGGCCACCGCCTCGATCTCGGGAATGGCCCGGATCGCGGCGGCGACGCGACGGACATCGGCTTCGTCGAGCGGCTGCACCACCCGCCCCTTGGCGTCGATCCGCTCGTCCAGCTCGAAGCAATGCCGGCGCAGGCAGAGCGGCTTCGGCTTGACCCAGCTCATGTCGTAGTGGTGCTTGCGGTTGCCGCGCTGGATGAAGGGGATGTCGCGAAAACCCTTGGTCGTCACGTAGGCAGTGACCGCCCCCTGGCGCTCGAGGATGGCGTTGGTCGCAACCGTCGTGCCGATCCGCAGATGGCCCAGCGCGTCACGCCCGGGATAATCGGCGAGCCCGTCGAGGATCGCCCGCACCGGATCGGCCGGCACCGACGGCACCTTCCAGACGGTCGTCTGACCCGTCGCGTCGTCATGCGCCACGAAATCGGTGAAGGTGCCGCCGATATCGGCACCCAAGAGAATTGCCATTGCCTACCCCTAGAAAGTGGCCGTATTGTTGCTCGTGCTTTGGGCCGTTGCCACTCGAGCCGAGGTTGCCGCAGTGTAGTCGACCGGCGTAGCGTGCCAGCCCTGCCGCCGCTTCTCCCAGAAGGTCTCGCGCAGGTTGCTCGAGATCGGCCCCGGCCGATCGTTCCCGAGGATGCGCCCGCCCAGCCGGCTCACCGGCATGATGCCGCCGGCCGTGGTCGAGAAGAAGATCTCGTCCGCCTCCTCCAGCGCATGCCGCGAGATGGGCCGGATCGCGTGCGGGATGCCGAGTTGGTCGCAAAGCTCGAAGACCGAGAGCCGAGTGATCCCTTCGAGTGCCCCTTCAGGCGGCGTCACCACGGTGCCGTCGAGGACGGCGAAGACGTTGTAACCCGGCCCCTCGGTGACGTTGCCGCCCTGGTCGAGCAGGATAGCCGTATCGAACGCCGCATCGTGCGCCTCGAAGAGAGCGCCCGTCAGATCCCCCCAGTGGAAGTTCTTGACCGTCGGATCGACCGAGGCCGTGGGGATGCGCGGTGTTTGCGCAATCATCGCGTGCACACCCCTGGCCTGTTGCTCCTCGGAGAAGACCCAGACCCAGGGCATTGCGAAGGCGATGATGTAGGCGCGCGCATTGACCGGCAGCATGGCCATGCCGCGGGGCGGCCGGCTTCTGACGCAGTCCATGGCCACATAGGCCTCGGCGAGCCCGCTCCGCTGGACGAGCTCGATCAGGATGGCGCGAAGCTCTGCGTCGCTCTCATTTGGAGTCATCCGGAGCTTGGTCATCGAGCGGCGAAACCGTGCGATATGGTCGTCCAACCGAAAGAATGCGCCATAGTAGACGCCTGCCACGTCATAGGTGACATCCGAGCGGCGATAGCCCCACTCGGTCACGGGAATCTTCGCCTCCGAGAGCGGCATGAAGCTGCCGTCGATGTAGGCGGCCCCCTTCGACCAGTCGACCATGGTCGTTTCCGTGGTGGCGCTCATGGGCCGGCATCGGGTTCAGGGCGGGCGCCGCGCAACCTCGCTGTCGCCGCGGCGTCGAGAACGAAGCCGTCCGCCGTCGCCTCGACGATGACGCCGTAGGCGCTTCGGGCGCGCTCGGGCGTCACCCAATGCTCCAAGACGTCGTCGAGGACGCGCTCGGGCGCGCGCTCCATGGGATCGCCATAGCCACCCCCACCTGCCGAATGCGAGACGACATATTCCCCCGGCACCAGCGTCACACCGTGACAGGCCGGCAGGGCCGTGAGGCTGCCGTCGTGCTCGCGCTTGAAGGCCTGGGCGACGCAGCCGGGCGAGCCGCCTCGGGCACCCAGGGCAGGATTGATCGTGCCGTCGGCGGTATAGAGCACCTGCATGGTGCAGTCCTCGATCGGCCCGAACTCGACATAGGCCGAGGGCGCGCCGCGGAATTGGCCGGGGCCCTCGCTGTCGACCAGGAGGCGCCGCTCCTTGACGAAGAGCGGGTGATGCAACTCGTCCACCTCGATGCTGTCGTGGCGGCAGAGCCCTGCATTGCCGACGTGGATGATGGTGAGGAATCCGTCGGTGAGCGGGGTTCCGGCACCGCCGGTGATGCCGAGGAAGATCTGGTTGACGAAGGGCTCGCCATTGCGCGGGTCGCGGCCCGAGATCACGCTCATGCCGGGTGGCTGGATCGGCCCGGTCTCGGCCATGCCGAAGCCGGGTGCTATCTCCGCGATTGCCCGCTGCACCGGGTTCGCCACCCGATCGGCCAGGTTGGTCGTCGCCACCGAGCAGGAATGCGGGTGGCGCGGGATGCCGACCACGCAGTTCTCGCGGAGCTGGATGTCGATGCGCCTGAAGCTGCCTGCATTGGCGGGCACGGTGTGGTCTATGATGCCGTTGTAGATGCCGACCATGGCGGCGGTCCGGGTGCAGCCTTCCGAGAGGTTGAGGCCGCATGGCTGGCAGTCGATATTGTCCCTGAGGTCGACCCTGATCATCGCGTTCTCGGCGTCGATCTCGACGTCGAGCTTGACCGGGATGCCGTCGGGCACGCCCGGAAACGGGTCGTGGGCGGAATGGACGGTTACCTTGCCGGACGGCAGCCGCTCGATCGCCGCCACCATCTTGCGCTCGCAATAGTCGAACCAGTCGCTGGTGTAGCGCTCCAGCGTGTCCCAGCCGAGGTCGCGCCCGAGCTCCAAAAGCTCGCGCTCGCCGATCCTGACGGCACCCAGAGTTGCGAGGTAGTCGCCCCACCACTGTTCCGGCACGCGGATCCGCGCCCGGCACATGCGGATCAGATCCTCGTTGTCCTGGTAGTCGGACTGGATCTTGGCGGCCGAGAAAATCAGGGCGCCTTCTTCGTAGACGTCGACGGCGTGGCCCATATAGGTGGTCGGCCTGGAGTTGCCGCAATCGGCCTGATGCGCCTTGGCGAGGACGAAGAAGCGCACCGTCCCGCCCTCGTCGACCACCGGCACGATCAGGCAATGGTCGGCGGGATGCGAATTGCCCTCGTAGGGGCTGTTGTGGAGAAAGCAGTCGCCGGCCTTCAGCGTCGAATGATGCTGGCGGACCACCTCGCACATCAGATCCGGGCCGATCAGCGTGTGGATGGGCAAGCTTTCGGCCGACCCCAAAAGACGGCAGTCGGCGGTCAGGATCACGCAGGAGAAATCGTGCGCGGTGTTCAAGACCCCGGAGCGCGCGGTGCGAAAGAGCGTGTTCTGCATCTTTCGGGCGATGCTCTCGATCCGGTTCGAGATCAAGGCCACCCGCACGCCGTCGCGGGCCCAGCCGGCCCGCTCCATGTCGCCTGCGGCCGTGCCCGTCCCGCCAGCTGCATCGTTCATCGGATGGTCTCCCTTGCTGTCATGACTGGACGCGCAGTGCCCTGGTCCGTTCCTGGTCGATCGCCATCACGCCCGACCCGGCGTCACCGCTTATGACCACGCCATAGACGGCTTGCGCGCGCTCGGCGCTGACCCAGCCTTCGGCCACGTCGCGCAGCACCCGCTCTGGATCGCGCTCGAAGGGGCGGCCATAGCCACCGCCTGCGGCGGAATAGGAGACGACCCGCTCGCCCGGCCGGAGCGTCAGGCCGTGGCAGGCCGGCAGCGGGGTCAGCGTGCCGTCCGTTTCTCGCTTGAAGGCCTGCGACGGGGCGCCGCCTAGCCCGCCCGCGGCACCGGCCGCGGCGTTGATCGTCCCGTCCATGGTATAGAGCACGCGCATTGTGCAGCCGTCGATCGGGCCGAATTCGCCATGGATCGCGAGCGCGCCGCGATATTCGCCAGCACCTTCCGTGTCGGGGACGAGCCGCCGGCTGATGACGATGATCGGGTGGTGCAGCTCGTCGACCTCGATGCAGTCGACGCGGCAGAGCCCGGCATTGCCGGCGTGGATGATCGAGAGAAAGCCGTCGCTCGCCGGTGTGCCGGCCCCACCGCTGATCGCCAGGTGCACCTGGTTGACGAACGGCTCGTCGTGGTTGCGCGGGTCGCGGCCGGAGATCACGCCGATGCCGGGTGGCATGATCGGTCCGGTCTCGGCCATGCCGAAACCCGGCGCGATCAAGGCGATCGCTCTCTGCACCGGGTTGGTCACGCGATCGGCGAGGTTGGTGGTCGCGACCGAGCACGAGGCCGGGTGGCGCGGGATGCCGACGCAGCAATTCTCGCGCACCTTGATTTCGAGGCGGCGGAAACTGCCGGCATTGGCCGGCACGCCGTGGTCCATGATGCCGTTGAAGATGCCGACCATGGCGGCGCTGACCGATGTCCCCTCGGTGAGGTTGAGGCCCGAGGGCTGGCAGTCGGGATTGTCCCGGAGATCGACCGTGATCCGCCCGGCCTCGGCATCCACCTCGACCACAGCCTTGATGGGGATGCCGTCGGGCAAGCCGGGGAAGGGGTCGTGCGCCGTCTCGACCGTGGCCCGGCCCGAGGGCAGGCGGCGGATGGCCTGGTCCATCTTGCGCTCGGAATAGTCGAACCAGGCCTCCGCATAGGCATCGAGCGTGTCCCAGCCCACCTCGCGGCCGAGCTCCAGCAACCCGCGTTCGCCGATCCGGACCGCGCCCAGGGATGCCAAGTGGTCGCCCCACCACTGCTCGGGCACTCGAATCCGCGCCATGCACATGCGGATGATGTCGTTGTTGTCCTGGTAGTCGGCCTGCACCTTGGTGGCCGAGAAGATCAGCGCCCCTTCCTCGTAGACGTCGGCGACGTCGGCCAGATAGGTGGAGGGTCGGGCATTGCCGCAATCGGCCTGATGCGCCTTGGCCAGGACGAAGAACCGCAAGATGCCGGCGTCGTCGACCACCGGCACGATGAGGTTGTAGTCGGCGGCGTGCGAGTTGCCCTCATACGGGCTGTTGTGGAGGAAGCAGTCGCCTCGGCGGAGCACCGGGTGATGCCGCTTGACGGCCTCGCACATGAGGTCGGGGCCGATCAGGGTGTGGATCGGCAGGCTCTCGGCGGCGGCCAGGAGCCGGCAATCGGCCATCAGGATGACGCAGGAGAAATCGTGCGCGGTGTTCAAGATGCCTGAGCGCGCGGTGCGAAAGAGCGTGTTCTGCATCTTGCGGGCGATGCTCTCCATGCGGCTCGAGAGAACAGCCATGGCGATCCCGTCCTGGCCCGCCCGTGGCGTCGCCGTCGTCATCGGTCCGCCCCGCATCCAGTCGCCGCCCGCCCGAATTCCATGGCCTAGAACGTCACCTTGATGCCGCCGCCCTCGGTTCGCACCGCCACCGTGCCGGGATCGACGACGACCGTGGTGAAGGAGGATTCGATGATCGCCGGCCCGGCCACGGGCTCACCCGCCTGCATCGCCTCGAAGCGGGCGACCGTTGCATCGACCCAGCCCGACCCGGCGAGATAGACCTGCCGGCGCGTGGCGAGGCCGACACCGTTGTCGACGCTCGGTACCCGCCCGGTCTCGTCGTCGCGCAGCCGGCAGCGCACCTTGGCCCGCCAGGTCACGAATTCGACCTCCGAATGACGGTCGGCGATCTCGAAGATGGCTTTGTGGGTGTCGTGGAAGGCCGACTTCAGCGTTGCGAGAGCTTCGGCGCCCTCGAGGCGCGCGCCCTCCAGCGGCACCTCGATCTCCCAGATCTGGTGCGGGTAGCGCGCCTCGACCGAGAACTCGATCACCGTCTCGAGGGCGCCTTCGCCCGGCCCCTCGGCGAACGCCCGGCAGCGGCTCTCAAGGACCGCCAGCACGTCGTTCACGGCTGCCTCGTCGAAGCGCTGGCTGGTCGTGAACAGCATCTGCGCGTAGTCCGAGGACAGCTCCGACATCAAGGCCCCAGCCGCGCTCAACACGGCACCGGCCTCGGGGATCAGCACGCCGGCACAGCCCAGCCGGCGGCCAACGGCCACGGCATTGAGGCCGGCGGCCCCGCCGCCGCCGATCAGCACGGCAGAGGAGGGGTCGATCCCCTGGTTGACGGTGATCTCGTCGATGGCACCCACCATCTTCTCGGAGGCCAGCGCCAGGACGGCGGCCGCCGCCTCCTCGATGGAAAGGCCGAGTTTGCTTGCGACCTGAGCTTCCAGGGCCAGGGCGGCGGCGGGGCGGTCGAGCGCCATGGCCCCGCCGAGGAAGAAATCGGCGTCGATGTGGCCCAGGATGAGTGAGCAGTCGGTGACGGTGGGCTCGGTGCCGCCCTTGCCGTAGGCGACCGGGCCGGGCGTCGAGCCGGCGCTCTTGGGGCCGACCCGCAGGAGGCCGCCCGAATCCACCCAGGCGATCGACCCGCCGCCGGCGCCGATGCTCTTCACGTCGACCGAGGGGAAGCCGGTCATGTGGCCACGAAAGCGCTGGCCGAGCCAGGTTTCGCGTGTCCAGGGGATGCGGCCGTCGCGCACCAGGCTGATATCGTAGCTCGTGCCGCCGGTGTCGGCGACGATCGCGACGTCGCTCTTGAAGTCGCGATCGGCGTAGTAGCGGCCGGCGACTGGCGCCATGGCGGGGCCCGAGTTGATCGAGTGGATGGGCGCTCGGGCCACCGCCTCGGCGTCCATGATGCCGCCGCCCGAGGTCACCATGAGCGTTCGGCCCTGAAATCCCGCCTGCCGCAGCCGCTCGGTCAGGCCGTTGAGATAGGCGAACATCAAGGGCTTGAGCGAGGCGTCGATGACGGTGGCCGAGGCCCGGCGATATTCGCGCAAAGTCGGGTTCAAGACATGGCTGAGGGTGACCGCCAGGTTCGGCAGATGCTCGGCCAGGAGTTCGCCCACGCGCCGCTCGTGGCGGTCGTCGACCACCGACCAGAGGAGGCAGACGCCCACGGCCTCGACATCGAGCGCCTTCATCCGCTCGATGATGGCGAGGACCGCCGCCTCGTCGAGCGGCTCGACCACCCGGCCCTGGGCGTCGATCCGCTCGGGCACCTCGAAGGTGAGGCGCCTGGGCACGTAGGGCTCGGGGTAGGGGACGGTGAAGTTGAACGGTTCGATCCGGCCGCCTTCGCGGATGACCAGCACGTCCGGGTGGCCTTTTGTGGTGAGGAACGCGGTCCTCGCCGTGTTGCCGGTCAGAATGGCGTTGATGGCTCGGGTCGTGCCGTGGATGAAGGTCGTGGCCTGGCCGAGAAAGGTGGCGGTGTCCTGACCGTAGGCCTCAGCGGCGAGGGTGAGGACGTCGAGCACGCCCTTGACGGGGTCGGCGAGCACGGTCGACGACTTGAACTGGCGAATTTCCTCGCCCCGTTCGACGACGAGATCGGTGAAGGTGCCACCCGTGTCGCACGCCAATCGCATGGTTGCGTTTCCCCTGGAAGCTCGATATGGCTCTTATCTGTGATCACAGCCTAGATCGGCTTTTGCGGCGACGCAACAGCGGTTCGCAGGCGAGGATCAAGGATCGGCGCCGGCGAGCAGAAGCCCTCAGCCAAGCCTTGCCGCGCCACTCGATTGTTTGGCACGTTGCTTGCGCCAGCCTGGTGAGAGCTACACCGCCCGGGCAGTGTCGGGGGAACGTGGGGATGAACGCAATGGTCGTCCGCTTTGGCCCAGAGGCGCGCCGCCCGATGCTTCGCGGCATCGACACCTTGGCCGACCTCGTGGCCCGCACGATCGGTCCATCCGGACGCGCCGTGCTGGTCGGCCGCCGCCATGCCATGCCGCAGCTCTGTCGCAACGGCTACGGCATCGCCCGGGACCTTGAGCTCCAGGCGCCGGCCGAGCAGGTCGGGGTGGTGATGCTGCGCGAGCTCGCCTGGCGGACCAGCGATGCGGTCGGCGACGGCACCAAGACGGCGATCCTGGCGGCACGCGCCCTCCTGCGGGCGGGTGGGCGCGCCAGTCTTCTCGGCATTCCGCCAGCCGAGCTGACCGGTCTTCTGGCAAGCCACCAGCGCGCCGTGCTCGACGCCCTGAACGACATGGCATTGCCGTCGCCCCGAGGCGAGGCGATCGCCTCCTTCGCCACCCAGGCAGCGGGCGGCGATCCGGCCCTGGGCGCCCTCTTGGCCGAGGCGCACGACGCGGCCGGCGCCGACGGCATGGTCGTCGTCGAGGCCGGGCAAGGCGCCGACGATGCCGTTCGCTTCGCCGCCGGGCTGCACCTCGAGCAAGGCTGGTTCTCGCCCCATCTCGTCGGCGACCTTGCCAGTGCAACGATCGAGCTCGACGACCCGCTGATCCTCCTGCACGCTGGCCCGATCGACCGCCTCGAGCCCGTCCTGCGCGTGCTCGAAATGATCGCGGCGGCTGGACGAAGCCTCGTGATCATCGCGGATGCGTTCAGCGAGCAGGCCCTGGCGACGCTGGTCGCCAACAAGCGGCGAGCGGGGCTCGAGGTGGCGGCGATCAAGGCGCCGGGAGCCGGGCCATGGCGTCGCCTGCTGCTCGAGGACATCGCCG
>SLRI01000629.1 GCA_007131045.1 Rhodospirillales bacterium | reverse complement strand
GGTGGGGCGAGACGCACGGGCTCGGCCGTCATCCTCGCGGTCGATGCCGAAACCGACCGAACGCTCCTGTTGACCGCGGCCCATGTGCTGAGCCCCCTCGTCGAGCAGGAACTGCGGGCGCTGACCGCGCTGCAACGCGAAGCTGGAGCGGTCACCGTGCTCGCCGTCGACGATGCGGTCGATCTGGCGCTCGTCGAGGTCGAGGGCCTGGCCGCCACCGGCATCCAGCTCGAGCCCGTCACCATGGTGCCGCATGCGATGCTCGGCGACGACATCCTCGTCGTCTCGTTTCCCTGGGGCCGGCGGGCGACCCTGGTCAGCGGCATGGTCAGCCAGATCGTCTGGGACGAGACGATACGCAGCTCGGAGCTGCCGCTCGGCGGCTCGGTGGCGCTGATCGACGCATCGGTCAGCCACGGCATGAGCGGCGGCGGGGTCTTCCACCGGGCGAGCGGGGCGCTGGTCGGCATCGTCCGCGGCTACCGCAGCGTCCGGGTCACCTTGCCGGGCGAAGAGACACCAGCCGTTACCTTGCCCGTCGCCGGCGAGACCACCGTCGTGCCGACCATGACGATCCTCTGCTTCCTCCAGGCCAACGGCCGCAGCCAGCAGGTGGCCTTCCCCCTCCAGCCCGTCCTGCAGCGGCTCGACTGCGCTGCCCTCGACCGACCGAGCTGATCGGCACCCGTACCACCCCGTCAAACCACAAAAAACGCCCGGACGGCCGCGAGCGGAGCGTCCCGTCAGGCCATTTCGGGCTGCCGCTGGTTGTGCTTCTTGTCCATGAAGCGCTTGGCGGTGTCGACCGCCACCGAGGCGTCGCGGCAGTAGGCGTCCGCACCCACGGCCGTTGCGAACTGCTCGTTCAACGGCGCGCCGCCGACGAGCACCACGTAGTCGTCGCGAATGCCGTGCTCGACCATGCTGTCGATCACCACCTTCATGTACGGCATGGTCGTGGTGAGCAGCGCCGACATGCCGAAGATGTCGGGCTTGTGCGCCTCTAGCGCGGCCAGATACTTGTCGACGTCGCAGTTGATGCCGAGGTCGATCACCTCGAACCCGGCGCCCTCCATCATCATCGAGACGAGGTTCTTGCCGATGTCGTGGATGTCGCCCTTGACCGTGCCGATCACCATCTTGCCGACCGTGGGCGCGCCCGTCTCGGCCAATAGCGGGCGCAGCACGAACATCCCGGCCTTCATCGAGTTGGCGGCGAGCAGCACCTCGGGCACGAACAGGATGCCGTCGCGAAAATCGACGCCGACGATCGCCATCCCGCCGACCAGCGCCTTGGTCAAGACGTCATAAGGCGCCCAGCCGCGCTCGAGCAGGATATTGACCCCCTCGACCACCTCGTCCTTGAGACCGTCGTAGAGATCGTCCTGGATCTGCTTGACCAGTTCCTCGTCGTCGAGCTCGCGGAGATCGAGGTCGGCTTCGTCACTCATCGCCACCACCTGTCCGTGCTAGGGCAGCCGACTCCCCAAGGCCGGCAAACTGCGACGGAACCTACCGACGCCGAGCCGCCACCGCTTTTTCGCCCACGACGCCCGCCCCCGATTTTGCGACAGGCCGCTTTCGGGTACGCGACCGTTCGCCGGGCGAGAGGCTTTTTTAACCCGCCGCGGCTAGTCTCGCCGGCAGAGGGCCGCAACGCCCCGGCATGCGGCATCGCCGACATGCGACCGAGGATATGCGCTCGTCCGCCGGGAGAAACCGGCGCCGCCAGCCGTGACCCTCGCCGCCGACCGGCAAGCGGCGGTGACACGGCTGGCGGCGAAGAGCTTCGCGGCGACCCCGGGAAACTGCCCCAGGCCGGTCTAGCCGCGGGCGCAGTCGATGCAGGTCGGAATCGCCGGATCGGCCGCCAGCCGGCGCGGCGCGATCTCTTCGCCGCAGCGCACGCAATAGCCGTAGTCGCCCTGGTCGAGCCGCTCGAGCGCCGCCCGGAGCCGCTGGATCCGGAGATGCCGCTGGCGCTCGGCGGCTTGCGCCATGGCCTGGCGCTGCATCGCGTCGACCCGGGACAACCGGCCCACCGTGGTCTGATCGAGCTCGACCGGCTTGCGGTCGTCGGCGGTCGCGGTCGAGGCCGCCCGGCATTCGGCCAAGAGCGCCTCGAGTCGGCGCCGCACGGCAGCCGAATCCGCCGCAGCCTCGCTCACGACAAGCACCCGCCCACGCTTCGGGCTCCCCTAGCTTCGGCCCCAGCTTCGGGACAATCATGACCACCGCGCGGCACCGTCCCCCGGAGCGACCACGATAGGCAACCGAGCCCCGCGCCCGCGACCTGCAGTCGCAGAAGCCATCCTGAAAAAACGCGTAAAATTGTTTCTTTTCGTGACGAGCACCGGAATACGCCGATCATGGCCGCGTCTACTGAGTGGGTCTTGACCGCTGCCGCCTCGGCTTTCCGCCGCAGCGGCACGGGTTGCAAGGCTTTTACCGCCCAATATTGGTCCATCGGCCGCAAGGCCGGTGGACCTTCTTTGCCCTGAATTGGCGGTCGGCGCCACCGGGAACTTCGAAAAGGGCTCGATTGTTTTCAATCATTCGGTAAAAGCGCATAAACAAGACACAACTGGTAGGCGCATGATCTGGGAAACCGAAGGCCATCACGAAACCGCAGCGAGCCAGACGCTCGCCGAGGATCTGGTTGCGCACGTCACCGGGTTGCGCCGCTATGCCCTGCTCCTCGTCGGCAACGCCAACGACGCCGACGACGCGGTCCAGGAGACGCTGACCCGGGTGCTCGCCCGCAATCGCGATTGGCTCCCGATCGACGACCTCCGAGCCTATCTCTTCTCGACCCTGCACAACGTGTTCATCGATGCGACCCGCCGGGAAAAGCGGATGCCCAGCGACTTCCTCTCCGAGGAGCTGCTGGCGACCATGATAAGCCCGGCCAATCAGCAAAAGAGGCTGGAACTGCGCGACACCGTGCTCGCCCTCGCCAAGCTGCCGATCGAGCAGCGCGAGGTGGTGTTGCTCGTCGGCCTCGAGGGGCTCAGCTACCTCGAGGCGGCCAAGGCCCTCGACATCCCCATAGGAACCGTGATGTCGCGACTGTCGCGCGGCCGTGAGGCCCTGCGCGCGATGACCAACCGCGACAGCTCACGCAAGCTTCGAGTAGTGAAATGACCGACGACCGCTTCGACCACACCGATCCTCCCCGACCAGACCCTGGGCGACCAGACCCTGGGCGACCCGCCCGAGAGCCGGCATCGACGGCAGCGCAACTGCCGTTCGTCAGCAACGACGAGCTGCTGCGCTTCGTCGACGGCGCCCTCGACGACGACGGCCGGGTCCGCGTCCTGACCCACCTCGCCACCCGCCCGGCCGCAGTCGAGCGGGTCGAGGCCTACCTCCACCAGAATGCCCGCCTGCGCAGCCTGCGCGACCACCTGCCGCTCGCCGACAGCGCCGGCTTTGCGGCACCACTGCAGGCGGCCATCGCAGCCCGGCTCGGCCGCCAGCGCGCCCGGCGCCGCTGGCAGCGCTGGGGGACCGCGGCCGCCGTGGCACTGCTGGTGACCGGCGGGGCGCTCGGCCTCGCCCTCGATCTCTGGCACGAGCCGGAACGGCAAGCCAGCAACGCGCCGTCCCTGGCTGTCGTGCCGCAGGCCTATTTCCTGTTCGACAAGCCGGAGCTCGCCGCCTTCTATCCAGAGGCGACCGCGACCAGCGCCAGCGTCGATGCAGCGGCCGAGGCAGCCGCCGAGCCCGCGCCACGGCAGAGCGTGGACGGCGCCGCCTTCGACTGGCTCGCCGGCCAGGTGAGCGAGTTCTCGATCAGCGCGCCCGATTTCGACCGCATCGGCCTCACCCTCGCCGGTGGCGAAACCCTGGAACGGCAGGGCTCGCCGGCGATCCGGCTGATCTATCGCGACCAGGCGGAAAACCCCGTGCTCCTGCATATCGGGGTCGGCAAGCCGGACGTCGATCACGCCTTCTGGCTGGTCCGTGAAGGCTACGTGTCGCTGCAATGGCGCCGCGGGCCGATGGTGTTCGCCATCGTCGCCCCCACCGACAGCCCACAGCTCAGCCAGGTGGTCGACATCGTGGGCGCAGCGATCGCCCGGCTGCCCGCCCCGGAGCGTAGCGAAACGGGCGAGACGACGAGCCGCGAGAGCGCTGCCCGGGCTATAGAGAGCGGCCCGCTCCAGGCGATCGCCGTGCCGCCGCCGCCTGCGCCGGCAGCCGCCGATCCGAGCGAGCCGACCGACCGCGCTGCGGCCGAAGCCCTGCCCGAGGCAAAGGACGAGAACGAACCAGAACCGCTCTAGTGGCCAGAACCGCTCTAGTGGCAAGTCGGCGACAAGACAATCGGCTGCGGCTATGACTCCAGGAGTCGTTTCTGCGCCAGGAGCTCCGAATGAGCCGCAACCGATGTCTCGTCCTGACCAGCCTCCTGCTGCTCCTCGCCGGCTGCGCCAGCTTCGGTGAAGGCGTCGGCCGGGCCGTGCTCGGCCAGCTGGGCGACGATGCCCCCGACACGCGCGCCTGCGAGATCGAGGGCGCCGCCTTTGTCGGCACCCTGCAGGCGCTCGAGACCCAACGCGGCCAGCCGGCGATCGGCACCGTGCCCAGCGACCAGCGCGCGCTCCTCAAGGTCATGATGGTGCACGGGATCAGCCGCCACACACCCGGCTATTCCGGCAGGGTGAGCGCCAATCTCGCACACAGCCAGGGCCTCGACGTCGTCTCGCCGCAGATCAAGACCACCGAGATCGCCCATCCGAACTTCCCGGGCGAACCGCTCGCCACCTTCACCTTGCGCCGCTTCACGGACGAAGCGCGCGAGCGCGAGATGCTGTTCTACGAACTCACCTGGTCCGGGCTGAGCGATCCGGCGAGAGAGCGCCTCGCCTTCGACGACAGCGAGGTCTTCGCCCGCCAGCGCGCCGGCTTCAACCGCACCGCCAAGGCCTTCGCCAACAACGCCCTGGTCGACCCACTGGTCTATGTCGGCAGCGGCCGCGGGCGCATCCTCACCGCCGTCCGCCAGGGGGTCTGCTGGACCTACAGCAGCGACTGGGACAGCTTCCCGGAAAACGGCGAGGCCTGCCTGGTCGACGATCCCGGGTTCGGCGACCGGATCGACCGGGACTCGTTCTTCTTCGTCACCCACAGCCTCGGCAGCCGGATCGTCCTCGACGCGCTGCAGACGACCGCCGAGGCGGTCGACGCGCAGCTCGCGACCGACCCTGCCGCCGGCGCCCTGAAGGCCCGGCTGCAGCGACACCCGATCACCGTCTTCATGCTGGCGAACCAGTTGCCGCTCCTGCAGGCGGGGTTCGAGCCGGTGCCGGTGGCGGGCGAGGTCGGCGCCTTCTGCCGGCCCGGCGGCGAGCGGGTGGCCGATCGGCTGTTCCAGCAGACCGACCTCGTCGCCTTCAACGATCCCAACGACATCATGAGCTACCCGATTCCGGACGACTTCACCCAGTACGACATCGATTCCCGGCTCTGCCCGAGGGTTACCAACGTCACCCTCAACGTCGCCAACGTCGTCCGGGTCCCGGGCGGCATCGAGTTCGCCAACCCGCTCGCCGCACACAGCGACTACGAAGCCGACGAACGGGTGATCGCGCTGATCACCGGCGGCCTCGGCCAACCCGAGACCCTGCCCGTCGTCACCGACCGCTGCAGCTGGATCCGCGCCGAGGAGGACCTGCGCTAGCTGCCGCCATCGACGACCGCAGCGCCAGCCGAAGCTTCGACTCCCCAAAAGAACGGTGGGGCGCGGGGAGGATCATCCTCCCCGCTCTGCTACCTACCCGCCCATCTCTGCTTCGAGCGCGCCGTAGAACTGCCCACGCTCCAGCCAGCCGCGCCTTCCGTCGACCTCGATCAGGCACCAGTTGCGCTCGCAATTGAGCAGATTGCCGACAACCAGCGGCTCGACCATGGCCACGATCCGCGAGTCGTGGCGCGGGGTGCGGCGCAATGGTCGGGTGTCGTCGGTGACCAGCACCGTGCGCCGCGACGACAACAGGCTCGCATGGATCCACCCCGTGTCGCCCTCGTGGTCGACGATCCGCCGCCAGTCCTGCGCCTCCTCGACGATCTGCACCGGCACGCCGCGGCGGGTGAAGACCCAGCGGATCGGGTGCATTTGCCCCGGCCCCGTCCGCACGTTGATCTCGTCCGAGGCGAGCGAGACGAAGCGCGGCAGCGGCAGACCGGTCGACTGTGCTGCAGCATGCCCGGCCCAGAGCGGGCCAGAGCCGAGGCTGACAGCGACCAGCAACAGCGACAACAACGAGCGGCGGAGCAAAATGGGCACCTCGATGGCATTGCAGGGAGCAGAGGCATGCTCTGCGAGGAAAGGTTGTCGATCTCTATAGGAAGCCACGCCGCAGGCTTCAAAGCCCTTTCTCGAGTTCGATCGTCAACCACTTGCGCGGCCCCGTCCATGCGGACGCCGAGTATGCCCCCGAAGGTACCGAGTCGAGGCCCTAGTCGACGTTTGTGGGCCACCGCCGTTTCTGCTACGAGCCGCCGAGAACGGGCGCGCGGTGCCACGGCAGCCGGCGGCCATGGATGGCGTCCAGAGGAGATGAGCGAACATGCCGCGTAAAGGCCCGTCGGTGATCGTCACCCGCAAGCTGCCGGACAGCATCGAAACCCGGATGATGGAGCTGTTCGACGCAAAGCTCAATCACGACGACGTGCCCTTGGACCGGGCCGCCCTCACCGCCGCCCTGCAGTCCTGCGAGGTCCTGGTCCCCACCGTCACCGATCGCATCGATTCGGCGCTGCTGGCGCATGCCGGCGAGCAGCTCAAGCTGATCGCCAACTACGGCACCGGGGTCGACAATATCGACGTCGAGGCCGCCTACAAGCGCGGCATCACCGTCACCAACACGCCCGGCGTGCTGACCGAGGACACTGCCGACATGACCATGGCGCTGATCCTCGCGGTCTCGCGCCGCCTGGTCGAGGGCGAGAAGCTCGCCCGCTCCGGCGAATGGACCGGCTGGGCGCCGACCTCGATGCTCGGCCACCGCATCCACGGCAAGCGCATCGGCATCCTCGGCATGGGCCGGATCGGCTCGGCCGTGGCCCGGCGGGCCAAGGGCTTCGGCCTCGCCGTCCACTACCACAACCGAAGGCGGGTCCACGAGACGCTGGAGAGCGAGCTCGAGGCCACCTACTGGGAGAGCCTGGACCAGATGCTCTCCCGGGTCGACATCGTCTCGGTCAACTGCCCGCACACCCCGGCCACCTTCCACCTGCTCTCGGCGCGAAGGCTCAAGCTGCTCCGCCCGCACGCCATCGTCGTCAACACCAGCCGCGGCGAGGTGATCGACGAGCCGGCGCTGACCCGGATGCTGCGCGCCAAGGAGATCGGCGGCGCCGGCCTCGACGTGTTCGAGCACGAGCCGCAGATCAACCCGCGCCTCTTGGCCCTCGACAACGTCGTGCTGTTGCCGCACATGGGCTCGGCCACGCTCGAAGGCCGCCAGGACATGGGCGAGAAGGTGATCATCAACATCAAGACCTTCGCCGACGGCCACCGCCCGCCCGACCGCGTCCTGCCCAGCATGCTCTGAGCGGCAGGGGCCGCGACCGATCAGGGAGCCGGGACACGGCAACAGCCGGTCCGCAACCCACCACCATGCAGAACCCGTTTGCCGCCATCGGCGCCCCCGCCGCCCGCGACCTCTGGCTCGCCGGCCTCGGCGTCAACATCGTGCGCTGGCTCGAGATCCTCGCCTTCGCACTGCTCGCCCTGCAACTGACCGGCCGGCCGTTCTGGGTGGCCGCCATGACCATGGCCCGCATGGCACCACTGCTGGCCGGTGCCTTGATGACCGCCCTGGTCGCGCGCTGGCCCAAGCGCAGCGTGCTGATCGCCACCTTCACGCTGCTCACCCTGATCGCCCTGACCCTCTGCCTGGTCGCTGCGACCGGCAGCCTGCAACTCTGGCACCTTTTGGCCGCAGCCCTCCTCTCCGGCTTCGCCTGGACGCTGGAGACCCCGACTCGCCGAACGGCGCTGGCCGAAGCCGCCGGGCTCGAGCGTGTCCAGGCCAGCATGGGCCTGGAGGTCGTCTCCAACCAGTCCACCCGGATTCTCGGCCCGGCCCTGGGCGGCCTCATGCTCGATACCACCGGGGTGGTCGGCGTCTTTGCCCTCGGCACCATCGTCCACGCGCTCTGCCTCTGGCTCTGCTGGCGCCGCCCCGACGCGGCAGAGCCGACCGCGACCGCGAACCGGCCGCCCGCCAGCATCGTCCACTCGCTCGGCGAAGCCGTGCGGTACGTCCGGCAGCACCGCCTGTTGATGGGCACCATCATGGTGACCTTCGTCTTCAACGCCTGGGCCTTCCCCTACATCTCCCTGGCCCCGGTGATCCTCGAGACCGTCCAGAACCTCGGCCCCACCGCCATCGGCCTGGTCATCGCGGCCGAGGCCACCGGCGCGCTGATCGCAGCCTTCCTGATCATCGCCAACGCCCACCCCCTGATCTTCGCCCGGATCTACAGCCTCGGCACCCTCCTCTTCCTCTGCTGCACCCTCGCCTTCGGCTTCTCCACCACAACCCTTCTCGCCACCGCCACCCTCTTCGCCGCCGGCTTCGGCATGGCCGGCTTCAACGCCATGCAGATCAGCCTGCCGATCGCCGCCTGCCCTCCGGCGATGCGCACCCGCGTCATGGGCCTGATCACCGTCGCCATCGGTGCGGCCCCCTTCGGCTTCCTCCACGCCGGCCTGATGGCCGAATGGCTGGGCGCCGCCACAGCACAAAAAGTCATCGCAGCCGAAGGCCTGCTGGCCCTCGCCCTGGTCCTCCGGCTGTGGCCCGAACTGCTCCGCAAGAAAGCACCCAAGCCTCTGTAGAAGAAGGAAAAACGGGGAGGCAGCGCCTCCCCGGACCCCTCCGTTCTCTTTGCGCCGCAGAACACCCCCAGCAGTCGTTTCCGGCCACAGAAGCAAAGTTTCGGTGGGGCGCGGGGAGGATCATCCTCCACGATCTACCCCTGGTGACGAATGCCTATCCCGACTCATACGCCTGCCAACAAATCCGAAAATCATGCGTCATGTTGGGCCGAGGCCGGCGAGCATCGACTCGAGGGCTGCGCCGAGCGTGCAATTCTTGAATGCGCGCACGCGGTCATGTCACATCCCTCGTTGGCAGGGCGCAATGCCGCCTCTCGGTCACGCCAGCTCGGGCGCCCCGTCATGTCACATCTTTCGTTGGCTGACGCGGAGGCATCCCCCCTCGTCCCCCTCGGCACTTCCGGCCCAGGCGCCCCGTCATGTCACATCTTTCGTTGGCTCGACGCGGAGGGATCCGCCCTCGGCCGCTCCCTCTCGGGCGGCCCGTCATGTCACGTCTCTCGTTGGCTCGGCGCGGTGCCCGGCTGGCTACGTGCGAACGCGGGCGGACAGGTTGCCGCAGGTGGCGGATGATTCGCCTTGTCTTTCAGAGATTTGTCGCTTCACGCACGAATACCGGCCGGCTGACCGGGATAGTGCCGGGTTGCCGCCCCCGTGATTGCCGAACGACCCTGCTCGCCGCTTGACGATCAGCCCGACATCGGCTATTATTCCTAGAACCGTCAGTCAGTCACTCGCCCGGTGTTCGCTCGGCTTCAGCGATGGCGGCGATGGCGGCCGGCTTGATCAGGAGCTGGCTGGCGACGGCGAGGCCGACCAGGGTGGCGCCGATGGTGTCGGTCCACAAGCCCGGCTTGATCAGGACGAAGGCGGCAGCCAGCAGCAGGCAGCGCTCCCAGATCCGGGTCCGGCCCCAGAAGAAATAGTTGTGCAGGGCGGCGGCGAGGCACGTGACGCCGACGGTGGCGGTGACGATGGTCAAGAGGATCATCGGCCAGGGACCCATCATCAAGAGCGAGGGCCCGAAGACGAACATGAAGGGGATGATGTAGCCGGTGAGGCC
>SLRI01000395.1 GCA_007131045.1 Rhodospirillales bacterium | reverse complement strand
GGCCGTGACATGGGCGTCGTCGGATGATCGCCCGGCTGCGCGGCCGGCTCGCCGAGGCGGGCGAGGATCACGTGGTGGTCGATGCGAGCGGCGTCGGCTATCTGGTCCAGTGCGCGGCCAAGACCCTGGCCCGGCTGCCGGGTCCGGGTGAGCCCGTGGAGCTCCGGATCGTGACGCAGGTCCGCGAGGACAGCATCACCCTCTATGGCTTCGAGACGCCGCTCGAGGAGCAGTGGTTCCGCCTGCTCCAGGGCATCCAGGGCGTCGGCGCCAGGCTGGCCCTGGCCCTCCTTTCGGTGCTCGAGCCCGACGCCATCGCCCGCGCCATCGCCGCCCAGGACGCCCGCGCCCTGACCCGGGCGGCCGGCGTCGGGCCCAGGCTGGCGGCGCGGATCGTCTCGGAGCTGAAGGATCGCGTCGCGAAGATGGCCCCGGCGGCCGGTGTGCCGCCGAGCCGGGCCACGCCCGGTGCGGCAGCGCTGCCCGCTGGTCCGGTCGAGGACGCGCTCGCCGCCCTCGAGCAGCTCGGCTACGGCCGCTCGGAGGCTTTCGCGGTGGTCGCCCGGGTCGCGGGCGAACTCGGCGAGGGGGCCACCGTCGAGCAGCTCTTGAGCCAGAGCCTGAAGGCGCTCGGCCGATGAGCCCGACGCCATGAGCAACGCCGAAGAGAGGATCATAGCGCCCGAGGGCCAGGCCACGGATGTCGACCAGAGCCTCCGGCCCAAGCGGCTCGCCGAGTTCATCGGCCAGGCCCAGCTCAAGGCCAATCTCGAGGTCTTCGTGGCGGCCGCCCGGGCCCGCGCCGAGGCGATGGACCACGTGCTCTTCGCCGGTCCGCCGGGGCTCGGCAAGACCACCTTGGCGCAGATCATGGCGGCCGAGCTCGGCGTCGGCTTTCGCATGACCTCGGGCCCGATCATCCAGCGCGCCGGCGACCTGGCCGCACTCTTGACCAACCTGCAACCGCGCGACGTCCTCTTTATCGACGAGATCCATCGCTTGAGCCCGACCGTCGAGGAGGTGCTCTACCCGGCGATGGAGGACTTCAAGCTCGACCTGATGATCGGCGAGGGCCCGGCCGCCCGCTCGGTCAGAATCGACCTCGCCCCCTTCACCCTGATCGGCGCGACCACCCGAACCGGTCTCTTGACCACGCCGTTGCGCGACCGCTTCGGCATCCTGTCGCGGATGGAGTTCTATACCGAGGCCGAGCTGCTCTCGATCATCGAGCGCGGCGCCCGGCTGCTGCAGCTCACGCTCGATGCGGACGGTGCCAGGGAGATCGCCCGGCGCTCGCGCGGCACGCCTCGGGTCGCGACCCGGCTGCTCCGGCGGGTCCGGGATTTCGCCACCGTGGCAGCGGCCGGCGGCGAGGCCCGGGTCGACGCCGTGGCGGCGGATCAGGCGCTCACCCGCCTCGCCGTCGACCGGCTCGGGCTCGACTCGCTCGATCGGCGTTATCTCCAGGCGATCGCCGTGCATTACGGCGGCGGGCCGGTCGGCGTCGAGACCTTGGCCGCCGCCCTCTCCGAGCAGCGCGACACGCTCGAGGAGACGGTCGAGCCCTACCTCCTGCAGCAGGGCCTGCTGCAGCGCACGCCGCGCGGCCGTCTCTTGACCCGGGCCTCCTGGCAGCATCTCGGACTCGACATGCCGGCGGGTGCCGCGGGCCAGCCCGAGCTCTTCGATCCGCCGGGTGAGGCGGACAGGTGAACCAGCCGCACCGCCTCGCGCTCCGCGTCTACTACGAGGACACCGATGCCGGCGGCATCGTCTACCACGCGCAGTATCTCTGCTTCGCCGAGCGCGCCCGGACCGAGCTGCTGCGCGCCGTCGGCACGGATCATGCGCGGCTGTTGGCCGAGCACGGCGGGGTGTTCGCGGTTCGTCGCGCAATGGTAGAGTTCAGGCGAGCCGCCCGGCTCGACGACCTGCTCGTCGTCGAAACCCGGGTCACGAGGACGACCGGCGCCCGGCTCGGGCTGCGACAAGACATCAAAAGAGACGGCCAAGGACTTGTTTTGATTGATGTAGAGCTCGCCTTCATCAGCCCGGACTTGCGCCCGCTGCGCTTACCGGCCGGGTTGACGAAGGGTTTTGCCGACATGGAGTTTTTGCCATCGACGAGCGCTTGACAGCCTCCGTCAGGTGACGGATAGCACAATCCGCGCGAGCATCTATCCACTCTCGGAAGCTGCCGCGAGCAACGTCACCTCCCGATAGCCCTCGGCGCCCACCGCGTCGCCACCCGGCCCATCCTGCGACCGACCAGGCCCAGCCCGCCACAACCAAGACGCGATTGCCCACCCCAACGCGATTGCCCCAATGGACCAAGATCCGATCAGCTCCGCCATGCTCGGCGAACCCGCGCACAGTGCCAGCCTCATCGCCCTCGCCCTCGAAGCCGACATCGTCGTCAAGTTCGTCATGATCCTCCTGGTCCTGGCCTCGCTCTGGGTCTGGGCCGTGGTCTTCGACAAGTCGCGGCGCATCGTCCGCCTCAAGCGGCAGACCGCCCTGTTCGAGCGCGCCTTCTGGTCCGGCACGCCGCTGGCCGACCTCTACCGCCAGCTCGGCAACCGCATCGACCATCCGATCGCCCTGATGTTCGCGGCCGGCATGGAGGAGTGGCGCGAAAGCCCGAAGGCGCTCTCCGGCGAGGCCAGCGAGCGCCTCCTGGGCCGGATCGGCCAGGTCATGCAGCTGACGCTCGATCGCGAGATCCGGACCCTCGAGCGGCATGTCGGCACGCTCGCCACGATCGGCTCGGCCGCCCCCTTCGTCGGCCTGTTCGGCACGGTCTGGGGGATCATGAACAGCTTCCAGTCGATCGCGATGACCAAAAACACGACCCTCGCGGTCGTGGCGCCGGGGATCGCCGAAGCGCTCTTCGCCACCGCGCTCGGCCTCTTCGCCGCCATTCCGGCGGTGATCGCCTACAACAAGATCTCGACCGCCGTGGACGGCTTGGCCGACCGGCTCGGCAGCTTCGCCGACGAGTTCAACGTGGTCGTCAGCCGTGAGATCGACACGAGCCGGGCGGCCGCCTGATGGCGGCGACGGCGATGCCCGACACCCGCAAGGGCCACGGCGGGCGCCGGCGCCGCCGGCGGCAGATGGGCGAGATCAACGTCACCCCGTTCGTCGACGTCATGCTGGTGCTGCTGATCGTCTTCATGATCACGGCACCCATGCTCACCATGGGGGTCGCGGTCGATCTGCCGCGGGCGGAGAGCTCGCCCTTGCCCGGCCAGGACGAGCCGCTCTCGGTCTCGATCGACGCTTCGGGCAACATCTACATCCAGGAGACCGCGATCGAGCTCGACCAGCTGATCCCGCGCCTGATCGCGATCACCGAGCAGAACACCGAAACCCGGATCTTCGTGCGCGGCGACCGGCTGATCGATTATGGTCGGGTGATGGCGGTGATCGGCAGCCTCAATCGCGCCGGCTTCAGCCGGGTGGCCCTCTTGACCGAGCTGCCCGACGTCGCCGGCGCGCCGCCATCGACCACCGTGGCCCGGATGGCGGAACCCAGAGAGACGAATTGAGCGCGGATGAAACGTCCCCTCGTCGCCTCGTTCCTCGTTCACGCAGCCTTCTTTGGCCTGCTGTTGGTCGGCCTGCCGCAGACGACGCGGATCCTGCCGGTCGAGGAGCCGATCGCGGTCGAGATCGTCGGCATCGCGACGGCCCCCGAGATCCCGGAGGCGCCACCTACCCCGGCCCCGGCCGAGATCGCACCCCTGCCACCCCGGGTCGCCGCCAGCCCGGCACCGCCGCCGCCCCCTCCACCGGCGCCCGTTCGACCGGAACCGGAGCCGGAGCCCGTGGTCGAGCCGGAGCCACCGGCCCCCGAGCCGGAGCCGGAGCCGGAACCACAAGTCGCCGAGGCGCCACCGCCCCCTCCACCGCCACCACCGGCACCGACACCACCGCCCGAGCCCGAGCCGGTGCCGGCCGAGGTGGCACCACCGCCGCCGCCCCCGGCCCGCCCGATCGCCCGCCCGGCGCGCCCGGTGCCGGTGGTGGAACCAGAGCCCGAGCCAGAGCCCGAGCCGGAGCCGACACCTCCGCCATTGCCGCAAGTGGCCGCCCGTCCGGAGCCGCCGCCGACACCGCCCGCGCCCGAGCCGCAGGAGACGGCGAGGCAGGAGGAGCCGCCGGCCGACGTCGAGCCCGCCGAGGACGATTTCGCGGCCTTGTTGCGCAGCGTCGAGGAGCAGGCGCGGCGGGTCGAGGGGACGGAGCGGCGCCAGGGCACCGGCAGCGCGGCGGTCGAGCAGCCGGTGCCGTCGGTCGCCGCCATCGACGAGAACGTGAGCCTTTCGGCGAGCGAGCTCGCGGCCATCCGGCGGCAGATCGAGCGCTGCTGGAACGTGCCCGTGGGGGTGCCGGGGATCGAAACGATGCGGGTGTCGCTGCGCATCCAGCTCGAGTCCGACGGCTCGGTACGGGCGGTCGATATCGAGGATCGCAGCCGCTTCGAGCAGGATTCCCGGTTCCGCACCGTGGCCGAGAGCGCCAGGCGCGCGGTGCTCAGCTGCCGGCTGACGCTTCCGGCGGAGAAATACGTTGTCTGGCGGGACATGGTGCTGACATTCTCGCCGGGCGATGCACTCAGTGGTTGAGGTCAGTGTGAAATTCGAAGCTTTCGGGGCAAACGAGACGAACCGCCTGTCGCGACGACAGGTGCTGGGGCGGCTGCTGGTCGGCGGGGCCGCGGCCTGCGCCCTGCCGTCTCTGGCCCATGCCCAGGTCCGCCTCGACATCACCCGTGGCGTGGTCGAGCCGATCCCGATCGCCGTCAGCCCGTTCGCCGGCGACGATCCGGGATTGCGCGACACAGGGCTCGCCGTCGCCGAGCTGGTGACCGCCAATCTCGAGCGCTCGGGGCTCTTTCGGGTGATCGACCGGCGCGCCTACATCCAGGACCCGGAAGCCCTGCGCGAGACGCCGCGCTTCGCCGAATGGCGGCCGATCAACGCCCAGGCCCTGGTCACCGGCGTGGTCTCGAGGCCGGCCGGCGGCGATCGGCTCGGCATCGAGTTCCGCCTCTGGGACGTCTTCAGCGGCAGCCAGCTGCGCGGCGTGCGCTTCGATCTCGGCTCCGGCGGCTGGCGCCGCACCGGGCATCAGATCTCGGATGCGGTCTACGAGCGGCTGACCGGCGAGCCCGGCTATTTCGACACCAAGATCGTCTATGTCAGCCAGACCGGGCCGAAGACCCGCCGGATCAAGCGCCTCGCCATCATGGACCAGGACGGCCACGATCATCGCTTCCTGACCGACGGCGGTGACCTCGTCCTCACCCCGCAGATCGCGCCCAACGGCCGGCGGATCGCCTATTTCGTGCTGCGCACCCCCAACCCGCGCATCATGCTGATGGACCTTGCCTCCGGCCGCTCGAACGAGCTCGGCCAGTTCTCCGGCATGTCGTTCACCCCGCGCTTCGCGCCCGACGGCGACCAGATGCTGCTGACCATCGCCGAGGGCGGCAAGTCCGACATCTTCGCCTTCGATCCGGCAGCCCGGCGAACCACCCAGCTGACCCGGACAGGGGCGATCGACACCTCGCCCTCCTACAGCCCCGACGGCGCACGCATCGTCTTCAACAGCGATCGCGGCGGCTCGCCGCATCTCTACACCATGAACCGGGACGGCTCGAACGTGCAGCGGATCAGCTTCGAGCGCGGCCAGTACGGCAGCCCGGCCTGGTCGCCCCGAGGCGACATGATCGCCTTTACCCGGATCACCGGCGGCTTCTTCCACATCGGCGTGATGGAGCCCAACGGGGCGAACGAGCGGCTGATCACCAGGAGCGCCTTCGACGAGAGCCCGTCCTGGGCGCCCAACGGCCGCCACATCGTCTTCACCCGCGAGGAGCGCGAGCGCGACCGCACCCGCCTCTTCACGATCGATTCCACCGGCCACAATCTGCGCGAGGTGGCGACCCCGCTCGACGCCTCCGATCCCGCCTGGTCCGGCCTCCTGCCGTGACTCCCGCCTTCAGCCCTGATGCTCCAACTCCGCCGACACCGAAGGATCCACCGACCATGAACCGCCTCAGCGTCGTCCTGCCCGCCCTGCTTCTGCTGCTCGCTGCCTGCGCCTCGACGCCGGAGGACGAAGTCGGGGCCGCCGCCGCCGGCAGCGGCGGCTTCGGCAATGGTGCCCCGGGCTCGGCGATGGAGCTCGCCAACGACGACGGCTTCGGCATGGAGAACGACGTCTTCGGCAGCGCGATCCCCGGCACGCCCGAGGATTTCGAGATCAATGTCGGCGACCGCGTCTTCTTCGCCTTCGACAGCTCGACCCTCGACGACGATGCCCGCGCCACCCTCGACCGCCAGGCCGCCTGGCTGCAGCAGTTTCGCGAGATCTCGGTGACCCTCGAAGGCCACACCGACGAGCGCGGCACCCGCGAGTACAATCTGGCGCTGGGCGAGCGCCGAGCGACGGCGGCGCGCAACTATCTGGTGGCGCTGGGGGTCGAACCTGGCCGGATCCTCACCATCTCCTTCGGCGAGGAGCGGCCGGTCGATCCCGGCAACGACGAGACCGCGTACCGCCAGAATCGCCGCGCCGTGACCACCATCAACCTCGTGAACTGATGCCTGTCCCGTCTTGCGGAAGGGAGTTGTTGTCGCCGATGCCCCAGCCCGGCCATATGCTCGAGCGGAGCCTGCTCGCGGGCTTCCTCCTCTGCGCCGTCTTGCTCACCGGGACCCTGCCGGCCGCGGCCCAGACCGGCGCGCCGACGCCGCTCCGGCTGGAGACGCGAGAGATCGAGCGGGAGCTCGGGACCGCCCGCGAGGAGCTCGGCACGCTGCCCGAGGGCCGGCAGGCGGCGCTGTTGCAGAACCGGATCAACGCGATCGAGGAGCAGCTCCGCCAGCTCACCGGCCGGGTCGAGGAGGCCGAGTTCCGCGACCGGCAGACGCAGACGCGGATCGACCAGCTGGTCGCCGATCTCGATCGCCGGCTGGCGGCCTTGGAGGACACGCCCGCCGACGGTCGCGTCGGCCAAGGGCCGCTGGAGCATGACGCCGAGGCGGACACGGCAGACGGCGCACCTTCGGCCGGCGGCGTCGACGGTGACCTCCCGACACCGGAGGTGATGATCGCGATCCCGGCCGAGACCGCTGCGGAACGGGAACCGGCTATCGAGGCGGACCGGGCGGCGCGCGAGGGCTTCGTGCTCGGCACCATCCCCCGCGACGCCCTGATCGGCGTTCCCCGCCCGAGCGGCGAGGCCCCCAGCGGGACGGCACCGGCAGCGGCGCTCGAGGGCAATGCCTCCAGCCGCTTCAGCGCCGCGCTCGATCTCCTGCAGACCGGCGACTATGATGCGGCGGCGGTCGCCTTCGACCGCTGGGTCGGCGATTTCCCCGAGGATCCCCAGGCACCCGTAGCGTCGTTCTGGCTCGGCGAGGCGCAACTGGCGCAAGGCGAACTCGCCGACGCGGCCGCCACCTTCGCCGCCAACTACCGGACCTTCGGCGCCGAGGCGCCGCGCGCCGCCGACAATCTCCTCAAGCTCGGCAGTGCCTTGGCCGCCATGGGCGACACCAGCCGGGCGTGCCAGACATTCGCCGAGATGGACCGCCGCTACCCGGGCGCCGGCTCGGCCCTGCGCCAGGCGCTCGAGCGCGAGCGGCGTGCCGCCGGCTGTACTTGAGCGTCGGCCTGCCGAGGCCGGCTCGGCGAGCCCGCTGAGCGGCGAAGAATTCGCTTCGGCGATGGCAGGCTTCGGCCCGTTCGAGCACCGCCCGGCGATCGCCGTGGGCGTCTCCGGCGGGCCGGACAGCACGGCGCTGGCACTGCTCCTCCAGGACTGGCTCGCCGCCCGGGAGGGCCGGCTGCTCGCTCTGGTCGTCGACCATCGGCTGCGCCCGGAATCCGCGGCCGAGGCGAAACTGGTGGCCGCCCGTCTCGCCGGGCTCGGGATCGAGGCGCGGGTTCTGACCCTTTCGGGCCCGCTGCCGACCGCCGGCCTTCAGGCGGCGGCCCGGGCGGCACGCTACGCGCTGCTCGAGGCGGCGGCGGCCGAGGCCGGCATCCTCCATCTCGCGGTCGCGCATCACGCCCGAGATCAGGCGGAGACCATCGCCCTTCGCCGTGCCGCCGGCAGCGGCCCCCGCGGCACAGCCGGCATGCCGGCCCTTCGCGAGCTCGACCGGGTGCGGCTGATTCGACCGCTGTTGCACATCGCACCGGACCGTGTGCGAGCCCTGCTCGAGCAGCGTGGTGTGCCCTGGATCGAGGATCCGAGCAATCGGGACACACGTTTCTGGCGGGCCCGGTATAGGCTGGCCGGCGGCGGCATGCCCACGACGCCACCCGCCGGCGCGGATCGGGGCCGTCTCGAGCGCGCCTCGGCCACCCTCCTCGCCCGGCACGCCCGGCCGCATCCCCTGGGCTTCGTCGGCATCGAGTTGGCCGCGCTCGGCGGCCTCGAGGAGCCGCTGCTCGCGGCCCTGCTCGGCCGCCTGGTGCTCGCGACCGCGGGCAGCGCCTGGCCACCGGGCAGTGCGGAACTCGCGCGGCTGGCGGCGTGGCTTCACCGCTGCGACGGCGCAAGGCGGGCACTGGGCGGCGTTTTGATCGAGCGCGCGGGATCGGCCCTGCGCTTCGTGCGCGAGCCTCGCGCGGTCGAAGCGCCGCGGCCGTTGCTGCCCGGCGAGCTGCTCTGGGACGGGCGGTTTCGCATCGTTCGCCACGGCGCCGGCCCGGCGCTGCAGGTTCGCGCGGCTGGCCCCGGTTGGCGGCGGCGATTGGCCCGAATGGCGTCAGCCGACGTAGACACCCCTGAAGCGGCGCGATTGCCGGCTGTCGTCCTCGAGACCCTGCCGCTGGTCGGCAGCGCCGAGCGTGCTCTCAGGCTCGGTCCATGGTGCCTCGACCCGGACGGCCGGCACCTCGACATCCGCTTTCGACCGCAAAACCGACTGTCGGCCGTACCGTTCGCCTAATCGACGCCGCCCTTGGTTGCCTCATCCGGCGAAAGTCTTATGTATGATAGTGCCTGCGGGGAGGCTTTGTGCACTCGGCCTTGACAGAGCGCTGTACCGCCGCAACGGAGTTCGAAGCATCCTCATGAACGCCACTTACGAGGCTCGCACGTGAACAATTTCAGCAAGAACCTGGCCCTCTGGATCATCATCGGCCTGCTGCTGATCGCACTCTTCAACCTCTTTCAGGGGCCGACGACGCGCGGGCCGCAAACGGCGCTCGCCTTCTCCGACTTCCTCGCCGAGGTCGAGGCCGGCCGGGTCAACGAGGTGACGATCAAGGGCGATTCGATCACCGGCACGTTCGCCGACGGGCGCCAGTTCTCGACGCACGCCCCCAACGACCCGAACCTGGTCGAGCGGCTGCGCGAGAGCGACGTGCGGATCACCGCACAGCCGCGCGACGAAGGAATGCCGACCCTCCTGGGCGTTCTCGTCTCCTGGTTCCCGATGCTGCTGTTGATCGCCGTCTGGATCTTCTTCATGCGGCAGATGCAGGGCGGTGGCGGCAAGGCCATGGGCTTCGGCAAGAGCCGGGCGCGCCTGTTGACCGAGAAGCACGGCCGGGTGACCTTCACCGACGTCGCCGGCATCGACGAGGCCAAGGAAGAGCTGCAGGAGATCGTCGAGTTTCTGAAGAACCCGCAGAAGTTCCAGCAGGTCGGCGGCCGGATTCCCAAGGGCTGCCTCCTCGTCGGCCCTCCGGGCACCGGCAAGACGCTCTTGGCCCGCGCCATCGCCGGCGAGGCCAACGTGCCCTTCTTCACGATCTCGGGCTCCGACTTCGTCGAGATGTTCGTGGGCGTCGGTGCCAGCCGGGTGCGTGACATGTTCGAGCAGGCGAAGAAGCATGCGCCCTGCATCGTCTTCATCGACGAGATCGACGCCGTCGGCCGGCACCGCGGCGC
>SLRI01000456.1 GCA_007131045.1 Rhodospirillales bacterium | reverse complement strand
CCTCGCTCGCCGCCGACGACCGCCCGTTCGCCCAGGAGGCGCTGGCGACCTTGCGCGAGAAGTCGCCGCTGAGCGTGGCCGTTACCATGGCCGAGCTGGTCCGCGGCCGCGACCTCGATCTGGCATCGTGCCTGGCCATGGAGTACCGGATGGTGAACCGCTTTCTCGAGGACAGCGACTTCGCCGAGGGGGTGCGGGCGCTGTTGATCGACAAGGACAAACGGCCGCGCTGGCGGCACGCTCGGATCGAGGATGTGCCCGAGGCCACGATCGAGGCCTGCTTCGCACCCCTGCCCGCGGGCGAGCTGACCTTCGACTGGGAGGTGCGCGGATGACCCGGATCGCCTTCATCGGACTCGGCAACATGGGGCTGCCGATGGCGCAGAACCTCGTGCGGGCGGGGCACGAGGTGCAGGGCTTCGACGTCGGGGCTGCGCCGCGCGAGGCGGCCGAGGCCGCCGGGATCGCCGTGGCCGAGGATCTGGCCGGCGCCGTCGCCGGTGCCGAGGTGGTGGTCACCATGCTGCCGGCGGGGCCGCAGGTGCGGGCGGTCTATGCCGGCCTGGGCGGTGTCCTCGGCGCCGCCGACGCCGGAACCCTCCTGATCGACTGCTCGACCATCGACGTCGAGACCGCGCGCGATGTCGCGGCCCAGGCCGAGGCGGCGGGCCTCGCCATGCTGGATGCCCCGGTCTCGGGCGGGGTCGGCGGGGCGGCGGCCGGCACGCTCACCTTCATGGTCGGCGGCAGTGCCGCGGCCTTCGCCTCAGCCGAGCCGGTGCTGGCCGCGATGGGCAAATCGATCGTCCATGCCGGGGACGCCGGGACCGGCCAGGCGGCCAAGATCTGCAACAACATGATGCTCGGCATCCAGATGATCTCGGTCTGCGAGGCGATGGCGCTCGCCGAGAAGCTGGGGCTCGACCAGGAAAAGCTGTTCGAGATCAGCGCGAAAGCGTCCGGCCAGTGCTGGTCATTGACCACCTATTGTCCGGTGCCGGGCCCGGTGCCGAGCTCGCCCGCCAACCGCGGCTACCAGCCGGGCTTCACCGCTGCGATGATGCTCAAGGACCTGAGATTGGCGCAGAGCGCGGCCCAGGCTGTGGGAGCGGCGACACCCCTAGGCGCAGAAGCAGCCCAACTCTACGCTCTCTTCGCCTCGAAGGAGAATGAAGGGCTAGATTTTTCGGCAATTATAAAGATGATGCAGGGACGCTCTGGTTGAGCCGCGGTTCGGGCTACAGCGCCAGGCCGCCGGACAGCCGACGGGTGGAAGGTCCTTTCAGATAGTCGGGCGGACGCCACGGTGAAAGATCATTATCTCGTAACCATCCGCTTGATCGAGCGGCTGCATCGCCGCTTTCTCGACGTCATCAAGACCGAGCTCGATCGGCTCGGTATCGAGGACATCAACAACGTCCAGACGCTGATCCTCTCCAACATCAACGAAGACCAGCTGACCGTGGGCGAGTTGACGATCCGCGGCTACTACCTGGGCTCGAACGTCTCCTACAACGTCAAGAAGCTGGTCGAGAACGGCTACCTCATCCAGGAACGCTCCAGCCACGATCGGCGGATGACCCGGGTACGGCTGTCGGAGAAGGGCCTCGACCTCACCGCAAAGATCGACGATCTATACCAGCGCAACGCCGACGCCCTGGCCGAGGGCGTGGTCAAACCCGGCCAACTGGAGGAGCTGAACACTGTCCTCAACAGCCTCGAGCGCTACTGGAGCCGGCTCGTCAACTTCACCCGCTGAGCCGCAGCAGACCAGCGCGCCCCACCACCTCCGGCTGACCCGCCGAGCCCTCCTGGCCACCACCGCGGCCCTGCCGGCCCTGGCAGCCCTCCCCTCCCAGGCCCGTCCACCCATCGACCGCGGCGAGCCCTTCGACGACGGCACCTATTTCGACGACGGCTACGGCTGGATCGACTGAATTCGCCATACCCGAAGTAACGGTGGGGCGTGGGGAGGCGCTGCCTCCCCGCATCTTCCTGCTTTTCGCTAAAGTTTCAGCGGTCTTTTTTCGCCGGCTCGCCTTTGCGCAGCGTGGTCATCTGCTCTTGCAGGGTTTGCATCTCGGCTTTCAGGTCCTTGACCTGGCGGCCGAGGGCTTCGGCTTCGGCGGCACTTTCCTGGGCGGCGGCTTCCGCTCTTTCGGCCTTTTCCTCGGCCTTGTCGCTCGGGTCGAGGGCCGGGTTGAAGATGCTGGCGGCTTTCTGGAACATGGCGATGTTCTGCCGGGCCATGTCCTCGAAGGGATTCTTGATGTCGAGCTGCTTGATCGGAAAGAAGCGGCCCATCGTCTCTTCCATGTATTCCCGCATCTGCTCCTGGTGACGGGCGAAGTTCTCCATCGAGACCTCGAGGTAGCGCGGCACCACGGCTTTCAAATTGTCGTCATAAAGGCCGATGATCTGGCGCAGAAAGCCGATCGGCATGAGGTTCCGGCCCTTGGCGTCCTCCTCGAGGATGATCTGCGTGAGGACCGAGCGGGTGATGTCGTCACCGGTCTTGGCGTCGAAGACGAGGAAGTCCTGGCCGTCGCGCACCATCTGGCAGAGCTCGTCGAGGGTGACGTAGCTGCTCGATGCCGTATTGTAGAGCCGGCGGTTGGCGTACTTCTTGACGATCGCGACCTTTCCCGACTTGGCCTTGTCAGTCGGTGGGTCGGCCGGCCGGTCGGTGGTCGGTTCGGGTGTGGCGGCTTCGGGCAGTGCCGAAGGCTCCTCGCTCTTGGTCTTGCGCGCCGCCATCACGGTCTCCTCGCTCGGCTCGATCGTTGCAGCTTAGCGGTGCCGGGCGGGCAAATCCACTCGTTCCGGTTCATCGGTAGACCGATAGTCGCCTTTGCGGCGAGGCAAACTGCGGCAGGCGCCGGACGCGATCGTGCCGGCGCCTGCCGGCGGCTCAGATGTCGAGCTCGTCGAAGCCGGAGCCGCGGGTGAACTCGTCGCTGTCGGGGTCGATTTCGGCCTCGGGCGCAACGGGTGCGACCTTGCCGGCCTGGATTTCGGCCTCTTCCTGGGTGCGCGCCACGTTGACGTGGACCATGGTCTCGACCTCGGGGTGCAGGGCGACGATGACGTCGTGGATGCCCAGCGCCTTGATCGGGTTGTCGAGCCGGACCTGGTTGCGGCCGATGCCGATGCCGTCGGCGCTGAAGGCGTCGGCGATGTCGCGCGGGCTCACCGAACCGTAGAGCTGCCGGCTTTCGCTCGCCTGGCGAAGGATGACGACGGTGGCCCCCTGGATGGTCAGGGCAGCCCCTTCGGCCTCACTCTTTTTTTCCAGGTTCTCGGCCTCTAGCCGGGCCCGCCTGCTCTCGAACGCCTCGAGCGCCTGGTCGGTGGCGCGCAGCGCCTTGCCCTGGGGGATCAGGAAGTTGCGGGCGAAGCCCGGGCGGACCTTCACGATCTCGCCCATCTGGCCGAGTTTCGGCACGCGCTCGAGGAGGATGACCTGCATGAGTTGAACTCCGGTTGGGTTAGGCCAGGCGGCGGCGGAAGTGGGCCCAGTCCTCGAGCAGCCCGAGGAGCACGACGCCGACGACGAGCGGCCAGCTGAAGAGGAGGAGGATGACGTAGAAGCCGGTGAGCGCCAGGCCCCGGGCCTTCAGCTTGTCGGCGGCGCTGTGCACGACGGCGAGGCCCTGCAGCAGGTAGGGCACGGCGAAGACGGCGGCGAGGCCCTGGGCGAAATAGGCGGCATCGCCACCGACCAGCAAGGCCGCGAGCGCGGTAACGCCCAAGGCCGGGCCGCACCAGCGCGGCAGCCAGAGCTTGGCGAAGGCGATGGCCGGGCGCTGCGCCTGGCCAGCCCTGAGCGCCAGGAACTGGGCGAAGGCGGCATTGACGAGGGTCATCAGCACCCAGGAGACGGCGACGATGCCCGGCACGATGGCGGCGTAGTCGACGATCTGCTGGCCCATGCCGCTCGCCGCCCCGCCGGCCGCCTCGAACTGGTCGAGGACGTGGGCGATGCCGGCGGTGAAGGCACTGTCGATGCTGCCGGTGGCGAGGCGCACCCAGGTCAGCGCCAGGACCATGACGGTTGCGGCGTAGAGCACGAGATGGCCGAGCACGAGGCCCGGCGGGTACCACTCGATACTGCCGTCCTCGGCCGTGCTGTTGAGCAGGGCCTGGCGGACGGCGAGCAGCGAGGGGCCGAGCTGAACGACCAGGAAGACCAGAGCCGCGATGCTGCCACCGAAGAGGATGACGATGGCGAGCGCACCCAGCCCGGCCAGGCTGGCCGAGGCGCTGCCCAGCGAGAAGCCCACGAAGAGCAGCGGCAGCTGGACGAAATAGGCGAACAAGGGCGCGCCCAGGACGCCGAGCGTCAAGGAGAGGTAGAGCGTCGCGCTGGCCGCGGCCGCGAGGCCGGTGAGCAGGAGTTCGCGTCGCATCGTGTCACTTTCGCCCGTCGCCCGCAGCCGGCCCGCGTCAGCCGGCGACGTAGGGGAGAAGGGCCAATTCGCGAGCGCGCTTGACCGCCTTGGCGAGCTGACGCTGCTCCTTGGCGGTCACCGCGGTGATCCGCCGGGGCACGATCTTGCCGCGCTCGGAGACGAACCGCTGCAGCAGCTTGACGTCCTTGTAGTCGATCGGCGGCGCGTCGGCGTGGGCGAAGGGGCTCGCCTTCTTGCGGCGGAAGAAGGGGCGGCGGATGGTGATGTTGGGGGGCTCGCCGCCGCGCGGGCCGCGGTCGCCGAAGCTCTGGCCCCGGTCACCCTGGGGACGGTCGCCATAAGACCGGTCGCCCTGGGGCCGATCGCCCTGGGGACGGTCACCGTAAGGCCGGTCACCCTGGGGCCGCTCACCCTGGGGCCGGTCGGCTTGTTGCGGGCGGTCGCCCTGGGGGCGGTCTCGATTCTCGATCATCGCTCTGGTCCGTTTCGCAAAGGCAGGAGACTAGTGGCGCCGCTCAGGGCCGGTCGCGGCGACGGTCGTCGCGGCTCGACTTGACCTGCATGACGATCGAGGGCTCGGGGTCGATCGTCTCGATCTTGACGGTCAAGTAGCGCACGACGTCCTCGTGGATGCGCTCGTTGCGCTCCAACTCGGCAACGGCCGCGGCCGGCGCCTCGAGGTTGAGGTGGACGTAGTGCGCCTTCCTGTGCTTCTTCAGCCGGTAGGCGAGGGACCTGAGGCCCCAATACTCCTGCTTCTTCACCTCGCCACCGTTGGCGGCGACGATCGCCCCCATCTCTTCGGCGAGGGTCTGTGCCTGCTGAGCCGAAAGATCGGGGCGGGCGATGAACGTGTGCTCGTAGAGCGGCATGACTGCCGTATCTCCTCAGGATTTGGACGACAACAGGGACCGCCGCGCCAAACAATGTCGCGACGATCCTCCGTCATGACTGATTCGCTGCCGTCGGCCGGTTAGCCGACCCACCGCGAGGATGCCGCGGTTATACGCGCTTCGCGCGGCGGGGCAAGGGATATCGGTTCAGTTGCCTTCGGGTGCCGGGCGCAATTCGTCGCCGTGGCGTGGTGGGGCATCGCCGATAAAACTGTCGAGCAGGTCCAAGGCTTCGGAAAGATCGGCCCGCTGCGCCCGTTCGCGGAGGTAGTCGGCCGTGTGTTCTGGGGTGCGCTTGGTCATGGCGCGACTATACTGATGCCGGCGAGTTGCCGCGAGAACGTAATGACGACGTGAGTCTCCCTTGATGGCGACAATCTCTCTGACCATGCCTCGATCGCTGAAGCGAGCCGCCGAAGATTGCGCCCTAGATCGCGGTGTCAGCCTTGACGAGTTCATTGCGTCGGCCGTGGTCGAGAAGGTGAGCGCGCTGCGGACCGTCGCCGATCTGCGAGCGCGAGCGAAGCGGGCCGAGCGGGCGGCTTTTCGTGATGTTCTTGCGCGGGCCGGGCGGGGGCAGCCGCCTGTGCCAGGAGACGAGTTGCCCCCCGACTTGACAGGCGACGAGCGCTCGTGACACGCACGCGAGCACCGCAGGGAGGGTGACGAGTAATATGAAGCGCATCGCGGTGTTTCCCGGGCAGGGTGCCCAGGCGGTCGGCATGGGCCGCGCCCTTTACGATTCGGTGCCCGAGGCCAGGGCCGTGTTCGAGGCGGTCGACGAAGCCTTGAGCGAGAAGCTCTCGACGCTGATCTTCGAGGGCCCGGCCGAGAAGCTCACGCTCACCGCGAACACCCAGCCGGCCTTGATGGCGACCTCGCTCGCCGCCGTTCGGGCGTTCGAGGCGCGGAGCGGAAACGCGCTCTGGCACTGGTTCGACGCGGCGGCGGGGCATTCGCTGGGCGAATATTCGGCTCTGGCGGCGATGGGCGCGCTCGAGGTCGGGGTGGCGGCCCGGCTGCTCCGGCTGAGGGGCGAGGCGATGCAAGCGGCGGTGCCCTCGGGCGCCGGGGCGATGGCCGCGGTGCTCGGCTTGTCGCCGGAGGTGGCCGAGGCGCTGGCGGCCGAGGCCGAGGCCGCCAGCGGCGGGGTTTGCGAGCTCGCCAACGACAATGCCGACGGCCAGGCGGTGCTCTCGGGCGACCGGGCGGCGGTCGAGCAGGCCTGTGCGCTCGCCAAGGAGAAGGGGGCCAAGCGGGCGATGCTGCTCCAGGTCTCGGCCCCCTTCCATTGCCGCCTGATGCAGCCGGCGGCCGAGCGGCTGGCGGCGGCCCTGGCCGAGACGACCTTCGCAGCACCAGAAAAGCCGGTGATCGCCAATGTCACGGTCGAGCCGGCGAGCGATCCGAGGGCGCTGCCGGATCTGCTGACGCGCCAGGTCACGGCCCGGGTGCGCTGGCGCGAGACGATGCAGCTGGTGGCAGCTCGGGGCTGCACGCAGCTCGCCGAGTTCGGTGCGGGCAAGGTGCTCACCGGCCTCGCCAGACGGGCGGTGCCGGGGGCGGCACTCTTCAATATCCAGGAGCCGGGTGATCTCGACGCCCTCGTGGCGGCACTCGGCTGAACCAGGGGGACCCAGAGGATGTTCGATCTCGCGGGCCGGACGGCACTCGTCACCGGGGCTTCGGGCGGCATCGGCGGGGCGATTGCGCGAACCCTGCACGCGCAGGGCGCCTCGGTCGTGCTCGCCGGCCGGCGCGAGGCACCCTTGGCCGAGCTCAGCCGCGCACTCGGCGAGCGGGCGCGGGTGCTGGTCGGCGATCTCGTCGACCCTGCCGCCATGGCATCGCTCGGCAGCGAGGCGGCAGACGCCGACATCCTCGTCAACAATGCCGGGATCACCCGTGATCAGCTCGCCATGCGGATGAAGGACGAGGACTGGCAGGCGGTGATCGACACCAATCTCGGTGCCGCCTTCCGCCTCTCGCGGGCCCTGCTCAGGGGCATGATGAAGCGGCGCTTCGGGCGGATCGTCAACATCACCTCGATCGTCGGTGTCACCGGCAATCCGGGGCAGACCAACTATGCTGCGGCCAAGGCCGGGCTGATCGGCATGTCGAAGGCGTTGGCCCAGGAGGTCGCGAGCCGCAACATCACGGTCAATTGCGTGGCCCCGGGCTTCATCGCCACGGCGATGACCGAGGCGCTCGACCTGCAGCAGCGAGACGCGCTGATGGCGCGGATTCCGGCGGGCCGGCTCGGCACGGTGGATGACATCGCGGCCGCGGTTGCCTATCTGGCCAGTGACGAGGCGGCCTATGTCACCGGACAGACGCTGCACGTGAACGGCGGCATGGCGATGATCTGAGCGGCGCGCAGCGTTGTTTGGATGGCAGAGTGGCAGCAACGGCGCGCATGGGAATTGACCCGACCTCGCCGCTTCGCCTAGTCAGGCGCGTGAAGGTCGGCTAAAGGCCGGCGCGTCTATCGCGAGCAACGAGCAGGCGCGGTCGGCCACTGAACGGGGGCGACGATTAGATTGTCGCAATCGCCCGTCACTCGAGAGTTTCGGTTGTGGGAACGGCCCTCGGCTAAGCCAGCGGCACCGGGTCGGCCAACTAGAGCAGGTCAAGCACATGAGCGATGTCAAGCAAGCGGTTATCGAAATCGTCATCGAGCATCTCGGTGTCGAGGCGAGCAAGGTGACGGAGGATGCGAGCTTCGTCGACGATCTGGGCGCCGACAGCCTGGATACGGTCGAGCTGGTGATGGCGTTCGAGGAGAAGTTCGGGGTCGAGATCCCGGACGATGCGGCCGAAAAGATCGCGACCGTCAAGGACGCCATCAACTATATCGAGGCGCACGCGTCCTGAGCGGCGTCGAGCGGCGGCGGATTTGACGATCCACGGCCGCGCCGGGGATTGGATGAATCGTTCGGGATCGAGCTGATGCGTCGTGTGGTCGTTACGGGAATTGGCCTCGTTACCCCTCTCGGAGGTGACGCTCGGACCTCTTGGGCCCGGCTGATCGAGGGACAGTCGGGGCTCGGCCGGATGACCGGCTTCGAGATCGAGGACCTGCCCTGCAAGGTGGCCGGGCACGTGCCGCGCGGCAGCGAGCCGGGGCAGTTCGAAGAGACCGCCTACATGGCGGCCAAGGACATCCGCAAGAACGACGATTTCATCGTCTTCGGCATGGCCGCGGCAACCCAGGCGATCGCCGATTCGGGCTACGAAGCCCGAACCGAGGAGGAGCAGGAGCGGACCGGGGTGCAGATCGGCTCCGGGATCGGCGGCCTGCAGACGATCGCAGAGACCACGCTGATACTCGAGAAGGGCGGGCCGCGCCGGGTCAGCCCGTTCTTCATCCCGGCTTCGCTGATCAACCTCGTCAGCGGCCAGGTTTCGATCCGTTTCGGTTTCAAGGGGCCGAACCATTCGGCGGTGACCGCCTGCTCGACCGGGGCGCACGCGATCGGCGATGCCACCCGCTTCATCGCCCTCGGCGACGCCGACGTCATGGTCGCCGGCGGGGCGGAGGCGGCGATCTGCCGGCTCGGGATCGCCGGGTTCTGTGCGGCGCGCGCGCTTTCCACCGGCTTCAACGACACGCCCGAGCGGGCGTCGCGCCCCTGGGACAAGGATCGGGACGGCTTCGTCATGGGCGAGGGGTCCGGCGTCGTGGTGCTCGAGGAGCTCGAGCACGCCAAGCGCCGCGGCGCCAAGATCTATGCCGAGGTCAAGGGCTACGGCCTCTCCGGTGACGCCTATCACGTCACCGCCCCGGCACCGGAGCATGCCGGCGCCTTTCGCTCGATGCGCAACGCCTTGCGCAATGCCGGGCTGAACCCGGAGGACATCGACTACGTCAATGCGCACGGCACCTCGACGCCGATGGGCGACGAGCTCGAGTTCACCGCGGTCAAGCGGCTGTTCGGCCCGGCTGCGGCCGAGCTGAAGATGTCCTCGACCAAGTCGGCGATCGGCCACCTCCTCGGCGCCGCCGGCAGCGTCGAGGCGATCTTCTCGATGCTTGCGATGCAGGACAGCGTGATCCCGCCGACACTCAATCTCGACAACCCGTCGGGCGACTGCCACGGCATCGATCTCGTGCCGCACGAGGCCAAGCCCGCCAAGGTGCGGGCGGCGTTGTCGAACTCGTTCGGCTTCGGCGGGACGAACGCGACGCTCGTCTTCACCCATCCCGACACCATCTGAGCCCGGACGTCGATCGCGCCGATGCTCTGGCTGCGCCGCCTCACAGCCGGCTTCCTCGCCCTTCTGGTGCTCGGGGTGCTGGCGGCCGGCGGCGGCTGGTGGCTGCTCGAGCGCTATCTCGACCAGCCGGGCCCGGCGGCCGAGGCGCAGCTGATCGAGCTGCCGCGCGGCACTGGGCTCGTCGGCATCGCCGAACGGTTGGAGTCGGCCGGCATCATCCAGGATGCCCGCACCTTCACCATCGCGACCCGGGTCGCCGGCCGCGATCGGCGGCTCAGGGCAGGCGAGTACCGCATTCCGGCCAATGCCAGCCCGAGGGACGTGCTCGACATCCTGGAGAGCGGGCAGATCGTGCTGCACGCGCTGACCATTCCCGAGGGGCTGAGCACGGTCGAGGCGCTGGCCGTGGTCGAGCGGCATCCGGTGCTGGTCGGCGACATG
>SLRI01000704.1 GCA_007131045.1 Rhodospirillales bacterium | reverse complement strand
CGGCAGCATGGTGGAGACCGGAAAATCCATGTAGCCGACGATGGCGTCGATCGAGCCGTCGAACGCCTCGAGCTGCGCCTCCGCCTCCTGCAGCATGCCCGGAATGTCGAACTCCTCGGTCTCGTAGACGAGCGCCGGCTCGATGATCCCGTGGAACGCGACGTCCTCGACGCCGCGCAGCCGCTTCAGCCGGGCGTGGTTCAGCTCGTTCAAGCCGATCACGAAAACGTTCTTCTCGGTCATCGGGTTTCCTCTGGCGGGGCTGCCCCGGGGGCGCCACCGAGCGGGCGAGCCCGGCAGCCCTGCGGCTCAGCCGGCGATCGGCGCCGCTGTGCGAAAGCTGCGGCCCTTGAGACGCTGGATGACCGAATCGATGTCGTCAACCAGCAGCACGAGGAGATCGCCCTCGCTGGCCTCGTCCATCGCCCGGCCGACGGCGTCATACTCCTGCATCACCACCTCGACCTTGCAGCGCTCGGCCGTCGCCGCCTCGGCACCACGGCGCAACAGCTGCGCGGCCTCGCCGTGCGGCCGGCCGCGCGGATCGGATTCGCAGATGAACAGCACGTCGTGCATCTTGGCGAGCTGCGCACCGAGCGCCGTCAGATCCTCGTCGCGGCGATTGCCCGGCGCGCTGGCGACGCTGATCCGCCGCTTGCTGGAAAGGCCGCTGACCAGCGGCTCGAGGGCGGTCAAGGCCGGGACGTTGTGGCCGTAGTCGATCAGGCAGCGCACCCCGTCGGCCTCGATCAGGTTGGTCCGGCCGGGCAGCTGGCCCGGGGTCGGGTGGAAGGTCTGCAGGCCCATCTTGATGTCGCCGAGCGTCAGCCCGAGGGCGTAGCCGGCAGCGGCCGCCGCCATCGCGTTCTGGACGTTGAACGGCGCATGGCCCTCGAACGCGATCGGCACGTCGTTGACCTCGATGACCTCGGCCTCGACCTGCCCCTGGACCATCACGATGCGGCCGTTCTTGACGGTAAAGAGAATGCCGTGGCCGTCGGTATGGACGCGCAGCGCCGGGGTATCGGGGTGCATCGAAAAATAGATGATCTTGCCGCGCGACCAGTAGGTGCCCTGGTCCATCACCCGCGGATCGTCGGCGTTCAAGACACACGTGCCCTCGGGATGCACCGCGTCGACCACCACCGTCTTGCAGCGCGCCAACTCGTCGAGGGTGTGGATGTCGCGCTCGCCCAGATGGTCGCTCGCGATGTTCAAGAGCACGCCCACGTCGCAGGCGTCGAAGCCGAGCCCGCGCCGCATGATCCCGCCGCGCGCCACCTCGAGAACCGCATGGTCGACCGTCGGCTCCTTGAGCACGATCTGTGCCGCCATCGGGCCGCTGTAGTCGCCGCGCATGATGACGTGGTTGTCGATCTCGATCGTGCCGGTGCAGGCCATGCCGACCTGCCGCCCGGCATGCCGCAGCAGATGCGAGATCAAGCGCGTGGTCGTCGTCTTGCCGTTGGTGCCGGTGATCGCGGTGATCGGCACCCGGCCGTCGTCCTTGGGATCGGGGAACAGCATGTCGACGACATGCTCGCCGACCGGCCGCCCGGTGCCGTGGGTCGGCGAGATGTGCATCCGAAAGCCGGGCCCGGCATTGACCTCGACCACCCCCGCCGATTGCTGCTCGAGCGGCCGGGTCAGGGTCTCGGCCAGAAGATCGATGCCGATGATGTCGAGGCCGATCAGCCGGCCGATCCGCTCCGCAGCATAGCGCACCTCGGGATGCACGTCGTCGGTCAGGTCCGTCGCCGTGCCGCCGGTCGAGAGATTGGCCGTCGACTTGAGATAGACCACCTCGCCGGCCGGAATGACGCTCTGCATGGTGAGGCCGGCCTGCGCCACCAGCCGCTCGGTCTGGGTCTCGACGTGGATCTGGGTCAGCAGATTCTCGTGGCCGACGCCGCGCCGCGGGTCGGCGTTCTCCTGGGCGATCAGCGCCTCGAGCGTCGAGCGACCGTCGCCCACGACATGCGCCGGCCGCCGCCGGGCGGCGGCCACCAGCTTGCCGTCGATCACCAGGAGGCGATGGTCCTCGCCCTTGATGTAGCGCTCGACGATCACCGTCTCGTGCCGCGCATGGGCCGCATCGTAGCCCTCGCGCAGTCCGGCCTCGTCGCCGATGTCGGTGGTGATGCCGCGGCCGTGATTGCCGATGAGCGGCTTGGTGACCACCGGGTAGCCGATGGCCGCCGCCGCCCCGAGCGCCTCGTCGAAGCTGTGGCAGACCCGGCCCTCGGGCACCGGAATGCCGGCATCGCCCAGGATCTGCTTGGTCCAGTCCTTGTCGTCGGCGATCGAGTGGCCGATGATCCCGGTCTTCCAGGTCACCGTGGCCTGAAAGCGCTGCTGCTTGTGGCCGTGGCCGAGCTGGATGTAGCTGGTGTCCTCGGTCAGCCGGCAATAGGGGATGTTGCGCCGCCTGGCGGCCTCGACGATGGCCGCGGTCGACGGGCCCAGCATGTTGGCGTCGCGCACCTCCTTCAGCCGCTGGATCACCGGCTCGAGGTCGATCGGCGCCTCGTTGTACAGCCGCTCGACCAGGTCCACGGCCTCGACCCCGGCGGCGAGCCCGCAGGCCTCGTCCCGGTAGCGATAGCAGACATTGTAGACGCCGCGCTCGTAGGTATCGACGGTCTTGCCGTAGCCGACCGTGAAGCCGATGATGTTCTGCAACTCGATCGCGAGATGCTCGACCATATGGCCGGCATAGGTGCCGGCCTCGACCCGCTGCAAGAAGCCGCCCGGCTCGCCGACCGAGCAGCGATGCTCCCAGATCCCCGGCAGCACCGCCCGCAACCGCTCGGCCAGCCCGGGCACCTTGTCGCTCGGCCGCTGTTCCAGCTCGCCGATATCCAGCCGCATGAACATGGTCAGATAGCGGCTATAGTAATTCGGCCCCCTAAGTGCCCGGTGCTCCAGTATCTTCAAAAAGTTCTCCCGCAATTGTCTCTTTTAGCTGATGTGGTTGCAAAAACCGACGTTGCTTCACGTGGTAACCGTAGCCGCTGATCAGGGCGTGCATGACGACATGCTCGACCGCGACGGGCTCGCCGTCATTGATTTCTGCGACATTAGAATTCTCGAGGTCCGAGCTGTCAACCACGATGACATGGCCGGTGCCGAGCGCCTCGAGGATCGGCCCCTCGTGCACGATCACGGCGGCATCCTCGCCGATGCCGACGCCGATGTATTCGGGATTGGTCGCTCCCACCTCCATCAGCCGGGTGAACCGGCCGCGCTCGAGGAAGTGGCTGTCGATGACGAAGCCGTCGACGAAGGCGAGACCGGCGCTCATCTTGACCGCCCCCTTGCGCAGCGCATCGGCCGCCGCCCCATTGTAGATCATCGTCGCCGACATCGCCGCGGCACCGGCGCTGGTGCCGGCGACCACGGCGCCCGCGGCATGCCGCGCCCGCACCGCCTGGAGCAACGGCGAGCCGCCGAGAATGTTGGTCAGCCGCAACTGGTCGCCGCCACTCAAGAACAACGTGCCGCAGCGCAGCGCCAGCTCGACGTTCTCCGTCCGCCGCGCGTCGTCGCGATTGCGCACGTCGAGATTGTGCACATGCGTGGCGCCCAGCCGGCCGAAGGCGTGGCGGTAGTCGACGAACACCTCGTCGGGAATGCCGCTGGCCGTGGTGATCACGCCGACCTCCCAATTGTCGTGCGGCGCCATGGCGAACACGCGCTTGAGAATCGCGAGCTCGGAGGTCTTGTCCTCGGCACCGCCGATCGCGACGAGCGCGCCGCGCGAGGCAACGAATTCAGATTTCATGGCAATGCTGCCGCCGCTGGCGCGACGCCTTTCTCTCGAGGAAGATCCGGTCCTTCGAGGAAGATCCGGTCTCTTAAGGAAAATCCGGCCGCTTCGATCGGTGTCCAACAAGGGTTAGAGCCCATTCGGGCACCATGGCAAGCCTCGGGCGAGCGCCCGGCAATCCACAAGCGATTACAGGTCCCATAACTCGCGCACAGGTTGATATTAGACGAGATCCTCGGCAAAGGGAAGAGCCGTGGTGGGCGTCCGGCGGGTCAGGAAAAGAAGTTCGGGAAGGCACGCCTTCCCGGACCCATCCGGTACTTCGGACCGGCGACAAATGTGCGGTCAGAGCTTCAGGACCGTCCGATCGGCCGCGATCTCGAAAGCATCGGCGATCCGCCGGCCGTAGCGTCTAGGGCTGCTGCAGCTGCAGAGTGGTGAGCACCAGCCGCTCGGCATCGAAGGGCTTCGACCAGAGCGGAACGTCACGGAACCGATCAGGAATGGCGGCACGATCGTAGCCGGTCGCGAAGACGAAGGGGATCGCCCGCTCCTCGAGCGCATCGGCGACGGCGAAGGACATCTCGCCGCGCAGATTGATGTCGAGCACGGCCGCGTCGATCGGCTCCGACTTCAAGAGAGCCAGCGCCTCCTCGCCGGTCGGCACCGGCCCGACGACCGTGGTCCCGAGCCGCTCTAGGGCCTGGCGCAATTCCTCGGCAATGAAATACTCGTCCTCGACGACGAGCACGCGGCTCCTCGGCTGCGCCATTTTCGTTTCTTTCCTTTCACCTGGATCATGGCCCGAGGCGCCGAAGGGTGTTAGAGAGTGACGGTTGGTGATGTCACGGCGAGGTGTTAGAGCGACGGTTGGTGATGTCACGGCGATATGTTCGTGGAACGTTCGTTCTGTCCAGCACCACAGGCCCCTCATGACCCTCGTGGGCACCTTATCCGAGCCGAATCTCCTCATCAAGAAACTCGAGCTCTATACCCGGCTTTCGTGCCGCGAAAAGGCCGTGCTCGAGCGCCTGAGCGCCGGCCCGGTCCGGCTCTACCAGCCACGCGAGAGCATCATTCGGCAGGGCGAGCCGCCCGAGGTGGTCAATCTCTTCCGCCAGGGCTGGGCGTGCCGCTTCAAGGATCTGCCCAACGGGCGACGGCAGGTGGTGTCGTTCCTGCTCCCGGGCGATCTTTGCGACCTCAACGTCTTCGTGCTCAGGCAGATGGATCATTCGATCGAGGCCATCACGGCGGTCAGCGTGGCGCCGATCGCGCGCGCCGAGTTCGAGATGATCACCGCCGAGTATCCGCGCATCACGCAGGCGCTGTGGTGGGACGCGCTGGTCACGAACGCCATCCAGCGCGAATGGACGACCAATATCGGGCAGCGCGACGCCGGCGCACGGGTCGGCCATCTGTTGTGCGAGCTCTTCATCCGCCTGCGCGCGGTCGGCCTGACCACCGGCTCGAGCTGCGCCTTTCCGCTGACCCAGGCGCTGATCAGCGAGGCCACCGGGCTGACCAACGTTCACGTCAACCGAACGATCCAACGGCTGCGCACGCTGGGTCTCGTCAGCATCAAGGAACGCCGCCTGGCGATCCCCGATCTCGAGGCGTTGATGGAATTCTCGATGTTCGAGACCAATTACCTGCACCTCGATCATGAAGGCAGACACCTCGATGCCAACGACTAGCCGTCGCCGCCAGGGGGGGAAGCGAGCCGCAATGCTACCGAATGCCGAGAACGGCGTCGCACCATGGTGGGCAAGGCTGTGAGCCGGCGCCTGAGCAACCCGAGCAGCGAACTGAACCCGACCTCGGGGCCCACCTGCCGCGGAGACCTGGCGGCCTTGGTTCGCGGTCACGACTGGTCGAAGACGCCGCTCGGACCGATCGACCAATGGCCGTCGAGCCTCGAGATCCCGGTCGAGACCATGCTGCGCAGCGGCATGCCGATGGCGCTCGCCTGGGGCCCGGCCGACGTGATGCTCTACAACGACGCTTGGCGACCGCTCCTGGGCGGCAGCCATCCGGCCGCCCTGGGTGGGCCGGCGGGCGATGTGCTCGAGTCGATCTGGCCCGGGACCGGCGGCTTGCCGCAGCAGGTGCGATCGAACGGCGAGGCGATCTCGGAGAAAGGCCTGGGCCTGGACGGTCACCCGCCCGGGACGCTGCGCAAGTCGTGGTTCGACCTGACGCTCAACCCGCTGCCGGCTGCCGACGGCACGATCGCGGGCGTGCTGCTCGTCGCCACCGACTGCAGCGCCCGGATGCGGCTGGACGAGTTCCGCTTGCGCGCCCGCAACACGCTCGCCGTGATCCGCTCGATCGCCAGTCGCAGCGCCGATACCTGCCCGGCGCCCGAGGAGTACGCCAGCCATCTCTTGGGGCGCATCGATGCCATCGGGCGGGTGCAGGCGATGGCGATGATCGACAGCGCGAGCGGGATCGACCTCGCCACGCTGGTAGCCGACGAGCTCCTCGCCTGCGCGGCGCACGAGGGTGGGCAGGTGACGATCGACGGGCCGCCGCTGCGCCTGCACGTTCAGCCCGCCGAGACGCTGGCACTGGCGCTGCACGAGCTCGCCACCAATGCCGTCAAGTTCGGCGCTCTCGCCGCCACCGAGGGGCACATCTGGATCACCTGGCAGCGACGGCCCGGCAACGGCGTCGATCGGCTGGCGCTGGAATGGCGCGAGACGACGGGCACGGTGCTGGAGCCTGGCACCGGCTGGCGCGGCTTCGGCACGGAGGTGCTGGAGAAGACCCTGCCGTACCAACTGGACGCCACGGTCGAACGGGTCGACGATCCCTCCGGCTTGTGCTGGCGGATCGAGCTGCCGCTGACCCAGCGAATCGCCTTCTAGCCCGCAGCAGGAGGCAACCCTCCCCGCGGCCCCTCCGCTACTTGGCGGTGGTGGCGGTCGGGCTCAGAGCCCGTCCGAGAAGTTTGCGAGACTTTTCATCGGCTTACGATCGACCGCCGGCGAGGAGCCGATCGCAAGCCGACCAGCGGTGAGCTCGGCAGCGGCACCTGCTTCGTCGTTGAGCAGCCGACGATGCGCTGCATCGACGGCTGCTCAACTCCTCGCATCTGCTCACTGCCGAGCTCATGAAATGCCTCGCAAACTTCTCGGCCGGGCTCTCAGTGCGGCTCGACGCCGATGTGCTTTTTCGGACGGTCGCGGTAGAGCAGGGATTGTGCGTCGAGGAAGACGTGCACCTTGCTCGGATCGGCGGTGAGCTCGACCTCGCGGCCCCTGAGGTCGTTGTGGATGCCGGCGAGCTTGCCGACCACCGGATTCTCCGCCCCGACCTTCTCGAAATAGAGCAGCGTGACCTCGCCCAGGGCCTCGGTGATGTCGACCCGGCCGTGAAAGATGAAGTCGTCGCCCGTGCTCGCGACGAAGTCCTCGGGCCGCACCCCGATATTGACCGGCTTGCCCTGGTCCTCGGGCAGCGACGGATAGGCGGAGACCGCCCGGCCGACGCCGGCATCGAGCTCGACCACGGTGCGCTCGCCGGTCTCGACGATCCGCCCGGGCAGCAGGTTCATCGCGGGCGAGCCGATGAACCGCGCGACGAACTCGTTCTCCGGCCGCTCGTAGAGCTCGAGCGGCGTGCCCACCTGGGCAATGCCGCCGCCGGCGAGGACCACGATGCGGCTGGCGAGCGTCATCGCCTCGACCTGATCATGGGTGACGTAGATCATCGTCGATCGCGGCATCTGCTCCTTCAGCCGCGCGATCTCGATCCGGGTCGCCACCCTGAGCGCCGCATCGAGATTGGAGAGCGGCTCGTCGAAGAGGAAGACCTTGGGATCGCGGACGATCGAGCGGCCGATCGCCACCCGCTGCCGCTGCCCGCCGGAGAGCGCCTTGGGCAGCCGGTCGAGCAGCGCCGTGAGCTGCAGCATCTCGGCCGCCCGGGCCACCGCAGCGTCGATCTCGGCCTTGGGCTTCTTCGCCATCCGCATGCCGAACGCCATGTTCTCGCGCACCGTCATGTGCGGGTAGAGCGCATAGGACTGAAACACCATGGCGATGCCGCGCCTGGCCGGCGGCACGTCGTTCACCACTTTGCCTGCGATCTCCATGGTGCCGCCGGTGATCTGCTCGAGCCCGGCGATCATCCGGAGCAGCGTGGACTTGCCGCAGCCCGACGGGCCGACGAAGACGACGAGCTCGCCCTCGTCGATATCGAGATTGATGTCGGCGAGGACCTTGACGTTGCCGTAGGCCTTCTCGACGTTCTGCATGTGGACACTGGCCATCTTCTCTGTCTCCTCGGCACCGCGCCTGCGGCGACCTCCCCTGGTGTCAGCCTGACGCCCCGTCGCGCGCCCTCGAGGCGCGGATCAGGGCGATCTCGTTCGGATCGTGGGGCCTGCCGTCCGGCTCCAAGAGATCGTGGAACCAGCTCGCGTCGTCGCGCTCGCCATCGCCCAGCAGCGGCTCGGGCCAGGGCAAGTGGGTCTGCGTGCGGCCCCGGACGAGGCCCCAGTGAAAGCAGCCGACATGGTGGCGGCGCATCACCTCGAGCTGGTCGGCGATCCGGCTGGTCACCGCCCGGGCCATCCATTCGGTGCAGAAGACCGGCCGGCCGCTGCGCCGCAGCTCCTCGATGATCCGCTCGGTCCGCTGCGTCGGCAGATAGGCGTGGAAGCTCAGGATGTCCGAGAGATCGAGCGCAGCCTGGTCGATCTTCGAGCTGTAGAGCGGGCCATGGCCGTGCGGCGCGTTGCGCCAGGCCCCGACCGTGAGCGGCTGCTCGGGCGCCACCGCCCGCGCCCAGGCGAAGGTCTCGAGCATCAAGGCGTGACTGTCGGCCTCGAGCTCCTCCGAGACATCCGCCAACCCGTCTGCCGAGAAGACCATGCCGTTGCCGGGCTCGTTGTAGAGATCCCAAAAGAGCACGCGCGGGTCGCGGGCGAAGCTGCCGATGACGTCCGAAAGATAATCCTCGAGCGCCGGCCAGCCGGACCGATCCATGACCATCGCCCGCCCCGGGCTCGCCACCGCCCGGCTGTTGTGCACGCCGGGGAGAGGGTCCGGCTGCGGCCGGAAGACGGGCTCCTCGCCGCCGAACCCGCAGTCGTCGAACGGGCAGAGCACGGTGGTCATGCCAAGAGCATCGGCGAGCGCGAGAAAGCGCTCGAGTCGGGCCATGAGCCCGTCCCGATCGTGCCGCCAGACGACGAAGGGAAGGTTGGTGCGGACCGCATTCAGCCCGATCTCGGCGGCCCAACCCAGCTCGCGCTCGATCGTCTCGGGATCGAAGCTCGGCCCGTACCACATCTCGACGAAATTGACCGCCGTCGACGGCAGGAAGTTGCAGCCGCAGTACCAGGGCCGATGTTCGGCCCAGGCCCGGGTTCGCTCGGCCGGCCATTGGCCGCAGGCGAGAAGCTGGGCATCCATGAAAACAACTTTCGAACAAGGCTCCGGGGCGGCCCACCAGTCGGGGCCGCCCACCATCATCAGCGGTCGAGCAGACCCTGCACCTCGGCCTCGGCATCGCGGAGCGCTGCCTCGATCGGCTTGCCGGTGAGCCAGATCGCCTGCAGCTCGCGGTTCAACACGTCCTGGATGGCGCCGTAGCGCGGCGAGGGCGGGGTGTCGCGGGCGATCATCGCCGTGTCGGCATACTCGTCCCGATGCGGCAGGCCGGTATAGGCGTCGCTCTCGAGCACCGAGTTGCGCACCGCCATGTGGCCGGTGCGTGCCCAGTCGATATTGTGGTCGTTGATGAAGGCCAGCACCTCGAGCGCTGCCCGGTACCTCGCCTCGTCCTGCCGGACCGGCGACGGGATCGCCCACATGTGGTTGTCGGCCCAGGTCGCGGGCTCGTCGAACAGGGTGGGGAAGCTCGCCACGTAGTAGTTGTCGAGCCCGCTATCGGCCTTGGCGGCCTCCTCGGCGTAGAAATCGACTACCCAGGTGCCGTTCACCAGCACCGCCGCCTCGCCGTTGAGGAACGCCTGCTGGCTGTCGGCGTAGTTCTGCCGCGGGTCGGCGAGCCCGGCGTCGAACAGCTGCGTGACCGTCTCGACCGCGCGCGCCGCCTCGGGCGTGTCGATGGTGGCCCGGCCGTCGTCGAAGATGTTCGAGCCCTGCTGCCAGACCAGCGCCAGGACCAGCCGAACGCCGATCGGGAACTGGGCGAAATCGGCCGCCAGATAGTCGTGCCCGGTGGCTTCCTTGACGAGCTCGGCGTGCTCGAGCAGCTCCTCGGGCGAGCCCGGCAGCACCGG
>SLRI01000137.1 GCA_007131045.1 Rhodospirillales bacterium | reverse complement strand
GACCTTCTTGCGGCCGAAGGACCGCCAGTGGCAGGACTGGATCGACGGCCAAACGCAAAAGGTGCACCGCGCCCTCGACCGGCTCGAGCAGGAGGTCGAGACCTTCCCGGTCCTGCCGGACATTGGGCAGATCGCGGTCGGCGTGGCCCTCGCCTATCGCGACTTCCGCTTCGGCTACGACAATTGGCGGGCCAGCCGGCCGGCGCTGGCGGCCTGGTACGAAGGCTTCGCGCAGCGGCCGTCGATGCAGCTGACGGTGCCGGTCGGCTGACGCGGGTGGACCAAGGCGATATCCGCCCAGGGGAGGTCCGGGTAGAGGCCCCCGAGGCGGCCGACGCCGTCTTGCGCTTCATCGGCACCATCCGGACACCCTGGACGGTGCGCGCCGACTGCCGGCGCAGCGGCGACGCCGAGCACGGCCCGGTCTGCCGGATCGAGGTGTTCGAGCCCTGGGTCGCGGCACTCGCCGGGATCGAGCGGCACGACCGGCTCGAGCTGCTCTACTGGATGCACCAGGCGCGGCGCGATCTGGTCCTGCAGAGCCCGCGCTCGGGCGGCACCATCGGCACCTTCACGCTGCGCTCGCCGGTGCGCCCCAACCCGATCGCCACCGCGATCGTCCGGCTGGTCGAGGTCGAGGGAGCCTCTGTCCTCGTGCGCGGCCTCGATTGCCTCGACGGCACGCCGCTCTTGGACATCAAGCCGGATCACCCGCGCGGGTAGCGGCATCGTCGAGCGCCAGGCTTTCGATCGCGGCCTCGAGCCCGCCCGGGCCGTGGGCGATGCCGGAGCGGCGGAGCGCCAGCTCGCATGCTGCCAGGGTGCCGAGGATCATCGGCTCGTTGAGGTCGCCCAGATGGCCGATGCGGAAGGCCTTGCCCTCGAGATCGCCGAGCCCGGCACCGAGCGCGGTCTGGTAGCGGTCGCGGGCGAGCCGGCGCATGGCGTCGGGGTCGATGTCCGAGGCGACGCGGATCGCGGTCACCGCGTTCGAACGGGCCTCGGGCACGCCGCAGTGAAAGGCCAGGGCACCCGCCTCGGCCCAGCAACCGACGCAGGCGCGGACCGCATCCGCCAGCCGCCGGTGGCGGGCGACGACGGCATCGAGGCCCTCCTCGAACAGCATGTCCAGGCTCTCGCGCAGGCCCCAGATCTGCTGCAGCGGCGGGGTGCCGTGGAACCACTGGTAGGTCATCGCACCCCGGCGGAAGTTCAGATCGAAATAGCGCCGGGGATGGCGGCAGCTCTCGGCGATGCCGAGCGCCCGCTCGTTCAATGCCACGAAGCCGAGGCCGGGCGGCAGCATCAGGCCCTTCTGCGAGGCGGAAAGCGCGCAATCGATGCCCCACTCGTCCATGGCGAAGGGCTCGGCGGCGAGGCTGGCGATCGCATCGACGACGAAGAGGGCAGGGTGGCCGGCGGCGTCGATCGCACGGCGGATCGCCACCATGTCGCTGGTGATCCCGGTCGCGGTCTCGGTCTGAACGACCAGCACCGCCTTGATCTTCCGCTCCTTGTCGGCGCGGAGTGCCGCCTCGATCGCGGCCGGGTCGAGCGGCTGGTCGCGTGGCAGGTCGAGGCGGACGGTCTCGAGCTCCAGGCACTCGGCCATCTCGGCCCAACTCTGCGAGAATCGGCCGGAGACCGGCACCAGCACGGCTTCGCCCCGCTCGACGAGATTGACCAGCGGCACCTCCCAGACGGCGTGGCCGTTGCCGATGAAGCAGAACACCTGCCCGCTGGTCTGGAACACCCGGGCGAGGTCCGAAAGGCACGAGCGCGCCGTCTCGCTGAACGGCGGTGCTGCGAAGTCCTCGGCCGCCCGGTGCATGGCGCGCAGCACCCGGTCGGGCACGTTGGTGGGGCCAGGGGTGGCGAGAAAAATGCGTCCGTGTGGCGACATGGAGTTCCTCGAGCGAAAGCGGCAGGACAATGCGCGGCTGCCGCATTGACGGCCGAGCCTTAACCATTCTTAATCGCCGGCGCCAAGGAAGAACATGCGCCGCCCGGCATCGGTGGCCGAAGGTGGAGAAACGATGCTGCGCCTCTGGCTCGGCCTCTTGGCCATTCTCTCGCTGTCGAATCCGGTTGCCGCCGCGACCCCGGCCGAGCGCTGCATGGCGATGATCGCCGTGCTCGAGGCCGCAGGCGAGGGTGCCGACGGCATGGCGGCGGTGATCGAGGTGGTGAGGAACAGGACGGCCGATCCGCGCTTTCCGAGCGAGGCTTGCGCGGTGGTCGTCCAGGACCGGCAGTTCCAGCCAGTGGGCGAGTGGCCGGCCTTGAAGCGCGCCTTGACCCAGCCGGCGAGCTTCGATCCGGCGTCGATGCTGAAGGGTGGCCCCGGCCAGCGGAGCCTCGAGCGGGCGCTGGTCCTGACCCGGCAGCCGCCGCAGGGGCTCACCCAGGGCGCGCTCTATTTCCTCAATCCGCTCGCCATGGATCCCCGCCACTGCCCCTGGTTCGCGACGCTCAAGCGGACGGTGACGATCAAGAACCACG
>SLRI01000474.1 GCA_007131045.1 Rhodospirillales bacterium | reverse complement strand
TGATCAGGCCCGGGACCAGGGCGGCACCCAGCCCGACGGTGATGCCGATCAGGAGCGAGAGGGCGGGCGGGATGCCGGGATCGAGGGCGCGGATGACGACCGCCATGCAGACGGCACCGAGGCCGGTGACGAAGCCGATCGAGAGGTCGATGTGGGAGGCCACGATCACCAGGGTGAGGCCCAGCGCCAGCAGCAGGGTCTGCGAGGCTGCGATCGAGATGGCCTGGAGGTTGTGCACCCGGAACAGGAGGGTGTTGCCGGTCTCCAGCCTGGCGAAGGTCTCGAAGAAGACGACGATGAGGATCAAGAACACCCAGGACCAGGTGGCGAGGATGATCTTGAGCGCGCGCGCCTGGGCATTTTCGCTAGCCGTGGGCGAAAGCTCGGTGGTGGCCAAGTAGCCGTCTCCCGGATCATGCGAACGGGCGGTCGCCGAACGGGCCGGCGACCGCCCGCGGGTTTGCCGACCTACTCGCCCGAGTAGATGAAGCGCTGGACGTCCGGATCGTGCAGGTTGTCCGCGTCGATCACGGTGAAGCCCGTGCCGATGTGCGGCGGAACGCTCTGCCCGGTGACGTGGGCGTAGGCGGTGACCACGCCGTAATAGCCGATCTCGGCCGGGTGCTGGGCGATGGCGATATCGACCAGGCCGTCCTCGATGTTGTCGATGATCGACTGCGGCGCGTCGAAGGCGATGACCGCGACTTCGCCGGACTTGCCGGCCGCCTGCACGCCGTTGGCGGCACCCAGTGCCGAGAAGAGATTGGCGCCGAAGACCCCGGCGAGATCGGGGTTGCGGGCGAGCACCGCCTGGAACTGCGAGGCGGCGAGGCTGGCGTCGTTCTCGTTGTACTGGGTATCGAGGACCTCGATGCCGTCGTGGTTCTCCATCTCGAGCTTGAAGCCCTCCTCGCGCTGGTCGGTGGTCGAGATGCCCGGCCGGACGTTGGAGACGTAGACCTTGCCCTCGCCGCCGATCGCCTCGGCCATGGCGCGGGCCGCGATCCGCCCGCCCTCGATGTTGTCCGAGGCGATGTAGCTGATCGGGAAATCGGCGTCGCCGGAGCCGGTCTGGTACTGGCCCTCGCCGATGAAGGTGTCGACCGTGATCACCGGGATGCCGGCGTCGTGGGCGCGGCGCAAGGGCTCGATCAGCTGCGTCGAATCGGTGGGTGCGATCAGGATCGCATCCGGGCCACGGCCGATCACCGCATCCAGCACCGGCACCTGCAGGACCGGCTCGAACTCCTCGGCGCCTTGGAAGTCGACGGTGATGCCGAGTGCTTCGGCCGCCGCCTGCGCGCCGCGGTTCATGGTGATGTAGAAATCGTCGGTGGTCAGGCCCGGGATCAGCGTGATGGTGATGTCGTCCTGGGCTTTCGCGGGTGTGGCGGCGGGTGCGGCGAGTGCCACGGCCACGGCACCGGCCAGGAGCAGCTGGCGTAACTTCATGAGGAACCTCCCTTGGTCGGCCCGCCGTCGTCGGCTGCGGCGGGCATCGGAACGAACCGGACCTTAACGGCTGAAGCAGCGCATTTCGAGGGCTTTGATGCGGCGGCCGCCGTGGGGGGATGCGGCGGCCGCCTCGAGGTCGAAGGCGGCTCGGGCTTGGCAGCGCGGGGGCGCGGCTCTAGGACGAAGCGCGCTGCCGGTCGGTGGGGCGGCCACGGGTGGGATGATGCTGCTTTTTCTCGAACAGCTCTTGAACGGTGTGCAGTTCGGCATGACGCTGTTCTTGATGGCGGCCGGGCTGACCCTGGTCTTCGGGGTGATGAATTTCATCAACCTGGCGCACGGCTCGCTGTTCATGGCGGGCGCCTATATCGCGGCCGTGGTCACCGCGCAGACCGGCTCGTTCCTCACCGGCCTGGTGGTCGGGGTCGGCGGTGCGGCGCTCTTCGGCGTGCTGCTCGATCGGCTGATCGTGCGACGGCTCGAAGGGCGCGATCATCTCGACCAGGTCTTGGCCACCTTCGCCGTCATCCTGATCGCCAACGAGACCGTGCGGCTGGTCTTCGGCCGGCAGCCCCTGGCCCTCGACCCGCCGGCCTGGCTCTCGGGCACGGTCGAGATCCTGCCGGGCGCCCCCTATCCGATCTATCGCCTGGCGGTGATCGGCGTCGGCCTCGCCGTCATGCTCTTTCTCTACTGGCTGGTGATGCGCACCAAGGTCGGCATGTGGGTTCGGGCAGGCGCATCCAATCCCGAGATGATCCAGCTTCTGGGTGTCGACATCAGTCGCTTGAACGGGCTGATCTTCGCGCTGGGCGCCGGGCTCGCCGGGCTCGCCGGGATCGTCGCCGGCCCGTTCATCGCGATTCAGTCCGGGATGGGCGAGACGGTGCTGATCCTCGCCTTCGTCGTGGTCGTGATCGGCGGCATCGGCTCGATCACCGGGGCTGCGATCGGCGCACTGGTGGTCGGCATCGGCGACACGCTCGGCCGCGCCTATCTGCCCGATCTGCTGCGGGCCATTGTCCCGGCCGGCACCGCCGACGGGCTCGG
>SLRI01000565.1 GCA_007131045.1 Rhodospirillales bacterium | reverse complement strand
GTCGACGAACATGCCGCCGACGGGCCCGGCTGCGACATCGCCCGCGGCGGGCTCGATCCGGCAGGACGAGCGCGGCAAATCGATCGACAGCTCGACGACACAGCGAAACGCGGCGCCGGCGTAGGCGCCGTTGGGATAGGCTGCTAGATACTGCTCGAAGGCTTCGAGACTGCCGAGGCTGCTGGCGGTCCGCCAGGCCGTCTCGTCGTTCGGGCTCTGCGCCATGGACAAAGGCGCGATACCGCTGACCGCCCCGCCGATGACGGCAGCGACGAGTCCCCGCCACCGGCTGCCAGATCGCTTCATCGGCTTCTCCCGTCTTGAGCACCGGCGTTCGGCCACAGCGTCCCGTTCAGGGCTCGCTGCCGTCAACGATTTAAGTATAGGTAGTGGTCTCACAATGTTTCTGTAATGTCCATCACATTATCGCCCAGTCGCCGCGAGATCGCGCGAAAGGCAACTCTTGGACTTCGCTAATCAACTCTTGTGCTCGATGCCGACGGTGGGGCCGATCAAGGTGGCAACGTCCGGACTCGCGAACGGCGAACCGACTTGGCGGTCGAGCATCTCGCGCGCCACCCTGCCGATCGCGACGATGCGCACCGGTGCCCATTTGTGCCGCAGCCGCTCCAGTCGGCGGTCGACGTAGACGTCCCAGGCGAGCTCGGGCGCGTGGCGCTGCTGCGCGGCAGGTCCGGGCAGATACTCGAAGATCACACGGGCGTCGCGAAACAGGCGAAAATCCATGCAGTCGGTAACCAGGATCGGCTCCAGCGCCCGCTCGACCGGGCCGGGCTCGCCGCCGTTACCTGGGCCGTTCCCGGTACTGGCCGGCGGCGGGTCGGCGGCCGTGATCTCGGCCAGCAGCGGCCTCAACGTCGTGGCGTCGAGCCCGAGCACCAGCGTCATGATCACCTTGGGATAGTGTCGGCGCCGGCTGCGCGGGATCAGCGCATCGGTCGCCGGCCGCTCGACCGGGGCTACGACGGCCTCGGGCGGCATCACCGGTCGCACCTTCCGCCAGAACTCGAGCATAACCGCCTACTCCCACCGATCTTCGGAGTTTCTTGCCACGAGCGATTTCGATCCGCTACCGTCTTCGGCGACATCCGAATACGACCGGCCGCACTCTCCAGCGAAAGTTCAGGCGTGTCCGTGAGTGTGGTGCTCGACATCCTCTTGATCGGCGACTTCCGCTTTCCGGGCGGCACGTCTACCGCGATCGCGACCGAGATCGCAGCCCAGAGCCGCGCCGGCTACCGCACCGGCCTTCTGGCGCTCAAGGGCCCGATCCTCAGGCACCCGCACCCGTTCCACCCGGCGATCCGCCGACTGCTCGACACTGGTGCGGCCACATTGGTCGACCCACAGCGGCCTATCCGGGCACCCTTGACCCTCGTCCACCACCCGCAGCTCTTCACCCATCTGCCGAGCCGGGCGCTCGAGCTCGACACTGATCTCGCGCTTCTGGTCGTCCACCACCCGGCCTTCGACGGTGCCGGCAGGGCCGCTTATGACCCGGTGACCTGCACCGCCAACGGCGGGGCGTTCCTCGGCCTCGAGCTGGTCTGGGCGCCGGTGGGGCCGGCCGTCCGCCAGGGCCTCGAGCGGTTCGCCGGCCGCATCGAGCTCCTCGACTTCGACTGGCACAACTGCCTCGATCCCGAAGGCTGGCACGGGCCGAGGCGCGCCCCGCTCGGCCCCCGCCCGATCATCGGCCGGCACAGCCGCCCCGATCCGCTGAAGTGGCCCGCCGATCGCGCCGCCGTTCTCCGGGTCTATCCGGACGATCCGGCGATCGAGGTGCGCGTCCTCGGCGGCGGCGCCTTTCTCGACCAGCTCATCGGCAGCCAACCTGCCAACTGGCGGGTCGAGCCCTTCGATCCCGAGGCGCCCGCGCGGTTTCTGGCCGGGATCGACTTCTTCGTCTTCTATCACCATCCGCACTGGATCGAGGCCTTCGGGCGGACCATCCTCGAAGCCTTGGGCAGCGGCTGCGTGGTCGTCCTGCCGCCACATTTCGAGCCGCTGTTCGGTTCGGCCGCCCTCTATGCCGAGCCGGCCGAGGCAAAGGCGCTGATCCTGGCCACCCACGCCGATCCCGCAGCCTTCGCCGCCCAGAGCGAGCGTGGCCACCGCAGCCTGATCGAACGCTTTTCCGCCACCGCCCACATCGCCCGGCTCGGCCGCCGGCTCGGCCACTACCCGGCGATCTCGACGAGCCTCGCCCGCGCCACGCCGTCGACCCGCTCGGCCGCCCCCGCCCGCCGGGTCTTGATGATGAGCTCGAACGGCGTCGGGCTCGGCCACCTGACGCGTCTCCTGGCCATCGCCAGGCGGCTGCCGGCCGGCATCGAGCCGGTCTTCGTCACCCTGAGCCAGGCCCTGGTCCTGGTCGAGGCCGAGGGCTACCTCGCCGAATACCTGCCGTTTCACGTCTATCTCGAGGTGCCGGCCGAGGAGTGGAACCGGCATCTGGCCGCCGACCTCGCCGAGCTGGTCGCCTTC
>SLRI01000490.1 GCA_007131045.1 Rhodospirillales bacterium | reverse complement strand
CTGGTGACCGATGCCGGCTGCAACTGGATCGACACCGCCGCCGACTATGGTGGCGGCGAGAGCGAAAAGGCGCTCGGACGGCTCTTGCCGCAGCTCGAGACGCAGCCGCAGCTCTCGACCAAGGTGCGCCTCGATACGACCGAGCGCGACGATCTCGAGGGGCGAATCCGCCGGTCGCTCGAGACCAGCCTCACCCGGCTCGGCCGTGACCGGGTCGAGCTGATGCAGCTGCACAACCCGATCGGCCGCAGCTCGGACGGCCACACCATCGCGGTCAGGGAGGTGCTCGGCCCCGGCGGTGTAGCCGATGTCCTGGACACGCTGAAGGGCGAGGGGCTGTTCGGCGCCTTCGGCATCACCGCGCTGGGCGATACCGCAGCCTTGATCGAGGTGATCGACAGCGGCCGGTTCGACACCGCCCAAGTCTACTACAACATGCTCAATCCGAGCGCTGCACAGCAGATGCCACCAGGCTGGTCGGGCCAGGACTTCGCCGGCGTGGCCGCCGCCTGCAGCCGCCACGACCTCGGCATCATGGCGATCCGGGTGCTCGCCGGCGGGGTGCTGGCGAGCGAGGAGCCGCACGGCCGCGAGGTCTCGGTCACTTCCGACGCAGCGCTCGAGCGCGAGCAGGCCCGGGCGCAGAAGCTCTTCGCGCGCCTGGGCGATCGCTGGGGGGCCCGGGCTGCGACCGCGATCCGCTACGCCCTGGCCGAGGATGCGCTCTCGACCATCGTCGTGGGGGCAGCGCGGCTCGAGCACCTGCGCGAAGCCATCGACGCGTTCGAAGCCGGCCCGCTGCCGAACGAGGCGTTGGACGAGATCGCCGCCTGCCACGCCCGAGACTTTTGAAGGAGCCATGCCGATGCCGATCGAACGCCGCACCTTCGGCCGCACCGGCCACCAGAGCTCGGCCATCCTGTTCGGCGCCGCAGCGCTGGGCCGGGTCGAGCAGGGCGTGGCCGACGAGGTGCTCGCACTGCTGCTCGAGCACGGCGTCAACCACATCGACGTCGCCGCCAGCTACGGTGATGCCGAGCTGCGCGTCGGCCGCTGGATGGACCGGCACCGCGGCGATTTCTTCCTCGCGACCAAGACCAAGGAGCGCGGCTACGCCGAGGCCAAGGCCGAGATGCACCGCTCGCTCGAGCGGTTGCGCACCGACCAGGTCGACTTGATCCAGCTGCACGGCCTGGTCCACCCCGACGAGTGGGAGCAGGCCCTCTCCTCCGGCGGTGCGCTCGATGCCGCGATCGAGTTCAAGGTGGCCGGGCACACCCGCTTCATCGGGGTTACCGGCCACGGCTGGACGGCACCCGCCATGCACCGCCGCAGCCTCGAGCGCTTCCCGTTCGATTCGATCCTGATGCCCTGGAACTGGCACGTCGCCCAGCGCCCCGGCTACCGCGCCGATTTCGAGGAAACGCTGGAGATCTGCCGGGCGCGCAACGTCGCCGTGCAGACCATCAAGGCGCTGGCCCGCGGCCCCTGGGCGGCAGGGGCGACGCGCGACTACGCCACCTGGTACCAGCCGCTCGAGCGCGAGGACGACATTCGCACAGCCGTGCACTGGGTGCTCGAGGAGCCGGACGTCTTCTTGAACTCGGTCGGCGACGTCGGGCTCCTGCCGCTGCTCTTGAAGGTAGCGGGCGAAGAGCGGGCGCCGGTGAGCGAAGCTGCCATGCAGCAACTGGACGAGCGCGCCGGGTTGAGCTCGATCTTCGGGCTCTGACCAGCCTCAGGTGTTGGCCAGCATCTGGATTTCCAGGCATCGTTGCCGAAGCCGCGATCGTCGAGGACCTTGAAGCCCGAGAGCTCGACCTCGGGCGCCATGGCGCTCATTCGGGCGGTCTTGCCTGGATCAGCACCTGGTGGCGCTCCGCCGCCGTCCCGTCCTCCATCAGCGTCACCAGGTCCTTGGTGATGATGCCGCCGCCGATCGCCTGGCTGAAGGCGTTGCTGACCGTCTCGCGGACGGCGTCCTGGACGTCGCCGTTGGCGAGGTAGCCGGAAGCCGAGTGCGGCGAGCGCGGCGAGCGGCGGTTCGCGAACCAGCCCGACTTGTCCTCGATCTCGCCGTCGAAATCGTTGTTCAGCCGGGTGTCGAGGGCGACCGGGTCGAGCCGGTCGGCGACGTTGACCCAGCGGCCGACGCAAGCCGGAAAGGGCAGCCTGCCGCGCTTCTTGCCGGTCCACTCGCGAAAGACGTCCTTGACCTCGGTCAGGCCCAAGGGCGAGCCGATGGTGACGAAAAGCGGTACCTCGACCTCCGACGGGTCGAGCTGGCGCAACGCCTCGTAGGCGACCATGCTGCCCTGGCTGTGGGCGACGACGACGAACGGCCCGCCGCCCGAGCGCAGCCGGTCGACGACGGAAGCCAGCATCGGCTCGCGGCGCTCGGGCACGAAGAAGAAGTCGTTGACGTCGCGCAGCAACAGCCGGGTGGTGGCCTGGACGATGCGCCGGCGCATGAAGCCGGGCAGCGGCAGGGCCCGGATCCCGACCGGCGG
>SLRI01000026.1 GCA_007131045.1 Rhodospirillales bacterium | reverse complement strand
TCCTGCGCGCTGCGCTACGAAGCGGGCCTGCTCGTCCGCGGTGCGACCCGCGGCGACGGCCAGACCGGCGAGGACATCACCGCCAACGTCAAGACCATCCGCGACATCCCGCTGCACCTGACGGGCGACGACCCGCCGCCGCTGCTCGAGGTCCGGGGCGAAATCTTCATGCAGCTCGACGACTTCCAGGCCCTGAACGCCAGGCGCGAGGCCGAGGGAAAGGCGCTCTTCGCCAATCCCCGAAACGCGGCCGCAGGCTCGGTCCGCCAGCTCGACAGCAAGATCACGGCCGAGCGCAAGCTCCGCTTCTTCGCCTATGGCTGGGGCGAGGCCGACCCGCCCGTCACCGGCACCTATAGGGGATTCCTCGACCGGCTGAAGTCCCTGGGCTTGCGCGTCAACCCCTCGACCCGCCACTGCCGCACCGCCGACGAGCTGCTCGCCTACCACCGCGAGATCGCAGCCGGGCGCACCAGCCTCGGCTACGACATCGACGGCGTCGTCTACAAGCTCGACGACCTCCGCCTGCAGGAGCGCCTGGGCTATGTCGGCCGTGCCCCCCGCTTCGCCCTCGCCCACAAGTTCCCGGCCGAGCAGGCGGTAACGCAAATCCGTGAGATCAAGCTGCAGGTCGGCCGCACCGGGGCGCTCACGCCCGTGGCCGAGCTCGAGCCCGTCACCGTGGGCGGCGTGGTCGTCCGCCGGGCGACGCTGCACAACGAGGACTACATCAAGGACAAGGACATCCGGGTTCATGATTTTGTGGTCATCCAGCGCGCCGGCGACGTGATTCCGCAGGTCGTCGAGGTGGTGCAGGATCGCAGGACCGACAGCGCCACCCCATATGCGATGCCGGATAATTGCCCCGAATGCGGCAGCCAGGCTGTCCGCCCGGAGGGCGAGGCGGTCCGCCGCTGCACCGGCGGGCTCGTCTGTCCGGCCCAGGTCGAGGCCAGGCTGGAGCACGTGGTCAGCCGCGACGCGTTCGACATCGAAGGACTGGGCAAAAAGCAAGTGCCACAACTCATCCGCGCCGACCTGCTACACGCACCGGCCGACATCTTCCGCCTGACCCGGGAGCCCGAGCACCGAGAGCGGCTCGATGCCCTCGACGGCTGGGGCCGAAAGAAGATCGAGAAGCTCGAGGCCGCGATCGACGCCCGTCGGCGGATCCCCCTCGACCGCTTCGTCTACGCCCTCGGCATCCGCTTCATCGGCGAGGCCAATGCCAAGCTCCTGGCCCGCCACTACGGCAGCCTCGAGGCCTGGCGGACCGCCATGCAGAAGGTGGCCGAAGGCGACGAGGACGCCCGAGCCGAGCTCGCCGACATCGACGGCATCGGCCCGAAGCTGGTCGATGCCATCGCCGAGTTCTTCGCCGAGGCGCACAACCTCGAGGCCATGGACGACCTCTTGACCGAGATCGAGGTCGAAGACCCGGCAGCGCCCGAAACGACGAGCTCGGCCTTCGCCGGCAAGACCCTCGTCTTCACCGGCAGCCTGGAGACCATGACCCGAGCCGAGGCCAAGGCACTGGCGGAAAAGCTGGGGGCCAAGGTCGCCGGATCCGTCTCGAAAAAGACCGACTACGTGGTCCTCGGCGCCGATGCCGGCTCGAAGGCCAAAAAAGCCGCCGACCTCGGTGTCACCACCCTCGACGAAACAACCTGGCTGGAAAGGGCTGGCGCCCGATGAACCGCATGCTGATGCTCGGCCTCGGCTACAGCTTCCTGGGCCTCGGCTTTCTCGGCCTGTTCCTGCCGATCCTGCAGGGCGTCCTGTTCCTCGCGATCGGCCTGATCATCCTCTCGCGCCATGCCCCCTGGGCCGAGCGCCTGCTGTTGCGTTTGAAGACCCGTTACCCACGGCTGGGCGACATGTTCACCCGCGCCGAGGTCACTGCCGAGCGCTGGCTGCACCGCTTCGCGATGCGCGTCCGCCGGCCCTAGAGCTTGGCCGGCGGTTCCTCGTCGTCGTCGTCGTGCAGAATGCGCTCGGCAGCGCCGTCGAGATCCTCGAACTGGCCGCTCTTCATCGCCCACATGAAGGCGGCCAAGCCCAAGAGCCCGAGAAAGAGGGCGACGGGTATGAGGTAGAGCAGCCCCGACACGAGCGCTCACCCCTCGATGTGCATACGATCATCCATGCCGACACCCTGCCCCGGAAAAGGGTTCGGCACCAAGCAGAAGCGGCGGCCGTCTCCGAGGCCTTGTAGCCGAAGAGCCGGCCCGGCCGGGCCGCCACCATCGCCTCGACCTCGGCGATCTCGGCCTCGGTCAGATAATCCCGCCAGCCACCGACCTTGCCGCGGCGAACCTTGAAGCTCTCGGGATTGGCAGCATCCCCGGGCTTCAGCCGCTGCCCCGAATAGCCGACCTTCGCTCCCTCGGTCTCCAGCTTGCGCATGTTCTCGACCGAAGCGTACTCGACCACCTCGGCCGCCACCTCGGCCGAGACGGGCGTGCCGAGAAAATCGAGAATACCCGAAAGCGTGCCGGCCGTATCCCGCCG
>SLRI01000272.1 GCA_007131045.1 Rhodospirillales bacterium | reverse complement strand
CGATGCTCTGCAAGTCGGGGTCGTTGGAATTGAGGAAGAGCGGCATGTCGTTGATGGCAGCGATGCCCTTCACGTCGCCATTGGTGCGGTCCCAGATGAGGAGCAAGGGGCCGACGCCGCCGGAGCCGATATCGACGCTGTTGGACAAGAGCGCCTCGTTCATCGCCTGGCCGCCCGAGAAGGTCGCCCACTCGACGGTGATGTCGATGCCGGCTTCTTGGCCGTGCTTCTCGATCAATTCGCGATCGCGCATCATCTGCAAGGGTAGATAGCCGATGCCGAACTGCTCGGCGATGCGGATCAGCCCTTCGGCCGAGGCGGCGCCGGGCAAGCCCGCGAGCATGGTGATGCCGAGCGCGGCCGCGATGGTCGTCCGCCGTGTGGTGCCCGAAACTCCGGTCGATGTGGTCATGACGCCTCCCCTAATTGCCTGATGTCGCCCTTGGATCGGGCGCCCCGCCCCGGCGCGCGGTCGCGAGCCCTGCCGCGGCGGATTTTTGCCAAGTCCGCGACAGACAGCTAACGGGTGTGGCGTTTCGCCGTCAAGCAGGGCGAACGGGGCGCCTTTTGCGCTGGAGGAGACGATATGGCCGATGCCACCTGGACCGCCATGAATAGTGGCGTGATTCGCCAGCCGATCGCACCGGCGGATCTCGGCACCGCCGTGCTCGAGCCCACCGGCGCCTTCGAGGCTGGTAGTTACGCCTCCTTCACCCTCACCTACACGGCCGGCACCTACGGCATCGACGATACGGGGGCACTCCGCATCTGCTTTCGCTTCGCCGCCGATCAGACCCCGCCACAGTTCACCGATCCGAAGGCGCCGGGCTACACCGTGATCGAGGCCTCGAACGGCGCCATTCTCGACTACCGCTTCGATCCGAAGGCCAATGTCCGGCCCTGGGACCGCACACTCTACATCAAGGTCGTGCAGGGTTATCTCGAGGAGGGTGACCGGATCATGGTGCGCTTCGGCGTGACCGACGGGGGCTCGCCCGGCATGCGGCTGCAGACCTTCGCCGAGGAGACGTTCGAATTCCGCGTCCTGGTCGACCCGATTGCCACCTTCAACTTCCAGCCCCTGCCGGTCCAGCCGACGATTGCGCTGGTTCCTGGACCACCCGACCGTTTCGTCGCCGTCTTGCCGACGCTGCGCCGCGCCCGCGAGCCTTTCGCGCTGAAGCTCAAGGGCGAGGATCGCTGGGGCAATCCCTCCGATCGCTGCGACGTCACCTTCGCCTTGCGCGCCACCGCCCAAATCGAGGGCCTGCCGGCCACCGTAACGCTCACAGCCGGCAAGCGGGCGTTCGGCATCGACGGTCTGAGCGTCGCCGAGCCCGCCGACCTCGAGATCGAGCTCTTGGACACCGCAGGCCGGGTCGTCGCCCGGAGCAACCCGTTGCGTGTCGTGGCCGAGAGTCCGTACCTGCACTTCTGGGGTGATCTGCACGGCCAGACCGAGGAGACCATCGGGACCAACAGTGCGGAGGCCTATTTCCGCTTCGCCCGTGACCTCGCCTTCGTCGACGCCTGTGCGCACCAGGGCAACGACTTTCAGATCACCGCCGAGTTCTGGGCGGAGCTGAACCGCCTGACCGCCGCCTTCGACGAGCCCGGCCGGTTCGTGGCGCTGCCGGGCTACGAATGGTCCGGCAACACGGCACTCGGCGGCGATCGCAACGTCTATTTCCCGACCGAAGGCCAGACCATCCGCCGCTCCAGCCACGCGCTGATCGAGGAGCAGAGCGATCTCGAGACCGACTGCAATACCGCGGCCGAGCTGTTCGAAGCCTTCGCCCACAATGAGGAGTGGGACGTCGTCTGCTTTGCTCATTGCGGCGGCCGCTACGCCGACATCCGCCGCGGCCACGACGGCCGGTTCGAGAAGTCGGTGGAGGTCCATTCGGCCTGGGGCACCTTCGAGTGGCTGCTTCACGACGCCTTCGATCTCGGCTTCAGACTCGGCATCGTCGGCAACTCCGACGGCCACAAGGGGCGGCCGGGGGCGAGCTATCCGGGTGCGGGCAAGTTCGGTGCGGTGGGCGGGCTCACCTGCTATCTGATGCCCGAGCTCAGCCGCCCTGCCCTGCTGAACTGCCTGCGCCGGCGCCGCCACTACGCCACCACGGGCGGGCCGATGGGTCGGCCGTTCATCGACCTTCGCGCCCGCTTCACCCGTGAAGCCGTGATCTTCCACGACGACCCGGCGCTGGGCGGTAGCGCTGCCGGGACGGCCCGCGCGGCAGAGATGGGCGACATCGTTCAGCTGCCCGAGGGCGAGGTGGAGATCGCGTTCGATATCGTGGCGTCAGCCCCCATCGAGCGGGTCGAGCTGTTCAACGGCAAGGACCTGATCGAGACGATCCGGCCCTATGAAGTGGCTGATCTCGGGCCGCGCATCCGGGTGATCTGGGAGGGTGCCACCTATCGCGGCCGGGCCCGCGAGGTCGTCTGGGACGGCAGTGCCACCTTCCACGGCGCCAGCGTCCGCGAGGCTCGACCGATCAACTTCCTCAACCCCGACAAGACCCTCGATCGGGTGGGCGCGAACGGGCTCGCCTGGCGAGCACTGACCACCGGCAATTCGGGCGGCTTCGAGGTGCTGCTCGAGGGCGGCGAGGAGGGTCGGCTGGAGCTTTCCACCCCGCTCGTCCAGCTCGACCTGCCGCTCGCCGAGATCGGGCTCGACGACCGGGTCTTCACCGTCGACGGGCCGCTGCCGCGGCTGCTCCGGGTCTACCGCCTGCCCACGACCGATGCCGAGCGCCAGCTGCGCGCGTCGCGGCGGATCAGCCTGAAACCGACGGGCGACAACCCCCTCTATCTGCGCCTCACCCAGGCGGACGGCAGCCGCGCCTGGACCAGCCCGATCTACGTCTACCGCTGACCGGCGCGGCGCCGGCAGCCGACATGACAAAGAGATGGACAATCGATGAGCAAAGCCGAAGCTGAAGTAATTTTCATAACGACTTCTTCGGCTCCTCTGCATAATACCACGCAGGGCGCAATGGGCCCCAAGCTCTCATTGATGGAGTCAGAAGAATGTCGCGGTTCAGCGAATGGTTGGTGACGGCCAAGCCCTACTTGGTCGGGGCGGTAATCGGCGCGGTGGCGGTGCCGATCGTCGGGCTCTGGGGCGGCCAGCTGGTGACGGCGGGGACGCTGAACAACCAGGTGACATCGGCCACTGTCGATACGCAGGCTCGGATTTGCGCGGCGCTCGCCCGCGATCACCATCTGGCCGCGGGCGGCGAGAGCCTCGCTGGGCACCAGAACCGTCAGGCGCGCGAGGCCCTGGCCCGTGATTTCGCGGTGATGCCGGGCCAGGACACGGCCAACGACGCCGTGCGGCGTGCCTGCATCAACATGCTGGCCCGCACCGCCTGAGCGTCGGCAACCAGCAAAACGGGCGGCAACCGATGCGTTGCCGCCCGGTCCGGCTTTGACGTCGACCGCTATCATGCGCATATCGTTGCGATCGAGGGCGACATCGCTGGCTATCAGCCAGCGGTGCTGTGCTCGACTAAATCAATGAGCAGAGGAAGCGCATCATGGAACGTCACGCGTCCGCCGTCTGGCACGGCGATCTGAAGTCGGGCAAGGGCACCGTCTCGACCGAGAGCGGTGCGGTTCGAGACCAGGCCTACGCCTTCAAGAACCGCTTCGAGAACGAGCCCGGGACCAACCCCGAGGAGCTGATCGGGGCGGCCCATGCCGGCTGCTTCTCCATGGCGCTGTCGCACGAGTTGGCCGGTGCGGGAATGAAGCCGGAGAGCGTGGCGACCAAGGCCACGGTGACGCTCGATCAGGTCGAGGGCGGCTTCGCCATCACCAAGATTCACCTCGATGTCCAGGCCAAGGTACCGGGCGCCGACAAGGCGAAATTCGACGAGATCGCCAATGCGGCGAAGGCCGGCTGCCCGGTCTCGAAGGTCTTGAACGCCGAAATCACCATGACGGCGGCGCTCGAGGCCTGAGCCCGGTTCCCCCGACCGCCCGCCCCGGCTAGCATTCGCCTGGCTGGCATCATGGGCTGGCATTCAGCGGCTGGCAATCAGCGGCGAAACTGGTCGGGGGAAATTCGGATGACGATGAGTAGAGTGGATGCGGGCGACCCGCTCGGGCGTTTTCGCCTGGACGGCCGGGTCGTCTGCATCACCGGCGGTGCCGCCGGGATCGGAGCCGCGACCGGCGCACTGATGGCGGCGGCCGGGGCTCTGGTCGTCATCCTCGATCGGGATCCGGAAGCGGCCGAGGAAGCGGCGGCCGGCATCGGCGGGACATGCGAGGCGCGAGCACTCGACGTCGCCGACGAGACGCAGGTGGTGGAGGTCATGGCCGCGATCGCCGAGGCGCACGGCAAGATCGACGTGCTGATCGCCAATGCCGGCATCAATATCCGCCGAACCGCCATGGACTGCTCGCTCGAAGACTGGAACGCGGTCGTCGCCGTCAATCTCACCGGCGTGTTCCTCACCGCGCGAACGGCGGCTCGGCACATGCCCGAGGGCGGCGGGGCGGTGGTCACGACCGCCTCGATCATGAGCTTTTCGGGTGGCGGGCTCTACCCCAATATCGCCTACATGACGACCAAGGGGGCGCTGGTGAACCTGACCCGGGCGCTGGCGGTCGAGTGGGCGGGGCGCAACATTCGGGTGAACGCGGTGGCCCCGACCTGGACCCGGACCGCCTTCATCCAGCCACTCCTCGACAACGACGAACTGATGGCTCGGCTGGGGGAGATGACGCCGATGCGCCGGCTCGCCGAGCCCGAGGAGGTGGCGCACGCGATGCTGTTTCTCGCGAGTGATGCGGCGTCGATGGTCACCGGCCACACCCTCGCGGTCGATGGCGGCTTTCTCGCCCGATAAGGCGTCGCGCGACAGCGCCCCTCGCCACCCGGGCGCCACCTTCAGGGATCGCCACTACCGGTGGTGGACGCGGGCGGCTCGGCGCTCGGGCACGCATCGACTTTTTGTCGATGGCGGGCGAGAATTCCACTTCCGCGAGAACAGGCGATCGCGCATGGAAGGAGCGATCGACGAGGAGCGGACCGTCTGACCACCGTGCGGAACAAGCTGTGGCGGCTCGTTGCCGAGGAGAGGCTTCGGCTTCTCGTATTCGGCCTGATCGTGCTGGTCGGCGCACCGACAGCGGCGCTGGCTGATTTTCATCTCAGGGCGGACGATCCAACGGACAACAGGCTGCCGGACGTTCCCGAGATGACGATCGAGGAGTTCGGCGACGCGCTGCAGCGCGGCCGCGACGCCGTCGGATGGAGTCTCGACGAGACGGCGCGCTACATCGATTCGTTCTTCGACGACGACCGATTGGAAGGCGAGGTCGCCGAGGGCCGCCTGCGGCTCGGCGGCTCGGTCCTTTTCGAGACCGACGAGGCCCCCAGGCTGGATGCCGACGTCAATTTCAACCTTACCCTGCCCAATACCGAGGAGCGCTTGCGACTGGTCGTCGCCGGCAGCGTGCGGCGCGACGACGACGCCGAAGAACGGCGGCGGCGCCGGGACGGCCTCGACGAAGAGGAAGAGCGACAATTCGCGGCCGATCTGCGCTACGCCCTGATCGACGACCTGCAGCGCAATCTGGACGCCCGCTTCAGCCTCCGGGTCAAGGGCTTGATGCCGGCCGCCGCCTTCGGCTTGCGCTACCGCCGGACCTGGGATGTGAACGACTGGCGGGTGCGCATGACCCATCAGGGCGAATGGGAGACCGCGGACGGCTTCGAAGCCGAGAGCTTTCTCGATTTCGAGACGGAGTTCTCGCCCGAGCTCTTCTTTCGGGTGACGCCGGAGATCATCTGGGAGGAGGACGAGCCGGGTTTTCGCTACGGCCTCGGCTTCACCTTGACCCAACGCCTCGCCGCGCAGCGATTCTTGCAGTACAGCCTCGCCTATCGCTTCGAGACGGAGCCCGACCACGGGCTCGACGAGATCCTGCTGCGCGCCCGTTACCGCCAGACGATTTTTCGCGACTGGGTGTTCGGCGAGGTGGCGCCGCAAATCCGCCTCGCCGACAGTGACGGCACCGACGGCACTCCCGGCATCATGTTCCGCTTCCAGTTGGTGTTCTGACGAGGGCGGTGGCTCGGCCTTTGCCCTCGCGCGTCCGGCCCGGTGAGGCTGCGAGCCGATTCGACGCTCAGAGGCTGTCCGAGAAGTTGTCCATGCATTTCATCGGCCTACGATCGACCGCCGGTGCGAAGCCGAGCGCGGCCCGATGCCGGGGCATCGGGCAAGCTCGGCGACAAAGCTGGCGCCGATCGTAGGCCGACCGGAGGTGAGCATGGCAGCGGCACCTGCTTCGTCGTCGAGCGTCCGACGATGCTCTGCATCGTCGGTCGACCAACTCCTCGCATCTGCTCACTGCCAAGCTCATGAAATGCATGGAAAACTTCTCGGACAGCCTCTCAAGGTGCGACGACCGCGAGGGCCAGCGGCAGGATCTCGATGTCGAGCGGGGTCGTTAGGCCGAGCTCGCCGTCGACATTGACCGGCCGCGGCCGCGTCGTGGTGAGGCGCAGCCGGCGGCCCTGGAGGCGAAACAGGCGCGAGCGCTGGGCAGCTCCGAGCTTGAGGGCCGCGAGCAGCTGGAGCAGGCGAAAAATCGGCCCTTCGCGGAGCGCATAGAGGTCCAGAACACCGTCGTCGATGGTGCCGGTCGGCCGTGGTTCCAGGCCACCACCGTGAAAACGGCCGTTGACGACCGCGAGATGGACGAAATGGCCGCGATGCTGGGCCCCCTCGCAGATGATCTCGACGCTGAACGGGCGAATCCGCCGCCAGGCGAGATAGGCGACGCGCAGGTAGTTCATCACCCCGAGCCAGCGCTTGGCTTCGCCGCGGTGCAGGGCCGCGACAGCAGCACCGTAGCCGATGCTGGCCGCATTGAGGAACGGCCGGCCGTTGACCGAGCCGAGATCGATCCGTCGCACGGGCCCGTCGGCAACCAGCCGCAGCTGCGCGGCGCGCGCCTCCGGCAGCTCGAGATTGCGCGCGAGGTCGTTGGCGGTGCCGAGCGGGATGACGGCGAGCGGCACCGCGACGTCGAGCAGGGCCGGCAGGGCCGCGGCGATCGAGCCGTCGCCGCCGGCGATGACGATCCGCTCGACCCCGGGCCCGGTCTCGCGGATCAGCCTGTGCAGAGCCTCGATACCGTCGGGCGTCGCGAAGCTGACCTCGAGCCCGAGCGCCTCGAGCTCCGGCACGAGGTCGCCCGCTTCGGCGCCGCTGCGCGCCCGCGGGTTGCCGATCAGCAGCACCCGCCGACGACCGGCGGTCGGCTCAGCCATAGCCACCGCCGGTCGGGGTCTGGATGGCAAAGATGTCGCCGGCGGCAAGTTCGGTCGCGTCGCAGCCTTCCAGCTTCTCGGCCTTGCCCCCCTTTCGCTCGACCCACTGGTCGCCGCACTGGCCGGACTCGCCGCCGGCGAGGCCGAAGGGGGGGACCCGGCGGTGGTTGCTGAGCAGCGCCGCCGACATCGGCTCGAGAAAGCGGATGCGGCGAAGGGTGCCGTCGCCGCCGGGGAACTTCCCCTTGCCGCCGGAGCCTTTGCGGATGCGATGCTCCTCGAGGAGGACGGGGTAGCGCCACTCCAGGATTTCGGGATCGGTCAGGCGCGAGTTGGTCATGTGGGTGTGTACGGCCGCCGTGCCGGGATGGTCGGGGCCGGCACCACTGCCGCCGCAGATCGTCTCGTAGTACTGATATCGGGCGTTGCCGAAGGTGAAGTTGTTCATTGTTCCCTGCGCTGCGGCGAGCACCCCGAGCGCGCCGAAGAGCGTGTCGGTGCACCATTGCGAGGTCTCGACATTGCCGGCGCAGACCGCGGCCGGGTGCGCGCAGGCGAGGATCGAGCCCTCGGGGATGATCAGCTCCAGCGGTTTCAGGCACCCGTCGTTCAGCGGGATGTCGTTGTCGACCAGTGTTCTGAAGACGTAGAGGACGGCAGCCCGGGTAACCGCCGCCGGGGCATTGAAGTTCCAGTCCTGCTGCGGGCTGGTGCCGGTGAAGTCGATCCGGGCGCTGCGGTTCGCCTTGTCGACCGTGACCTTCACCCTGATCTCGGGGCCCTTGTCGTGGGCATAGGTGAATTCGCCGTCCTTCAGCCGGTCGATGACGCGGCGAACACTCTCCTCGGCATTGTTCATGACATGGGTCATGTAGGCCCCGACGGTCTCGATGCCGAACTGGCCGACCATCCGGTCGAGCTCGGCCGCCCCCTTGGCGCAGGCCGCGACCTGGGCCTGCAGATCGGCGATATTCTGCCGCGGGTTGCGCGCGGGATAGGGGCCCGAGCGCAGCAGAGCCTCGACCGCATCGAGCCGAAAGCGCCCCTCGGCCACGAGATGGAAGTTGTCGAAGAGCACCCCCTCCTCGTCGATGTGCTTGCTGAAGGGCGGCATGGAGCCCGGGGTGATGCCGCCGATATCGGCGTGGTGGGCGCGGGATGCGGTGTAGAAGAGGACCTCGCCCGCATCACTGAAGACCGGCATGACGACGGTGACGTCGGGGAGATGCGTGCCGCCGTTGTAGGGGTTGTTCAGCGCATAGACGTCGCCCGGCCGCATTTCGCCTCGGCTCAGGCGGATGATGGTGCGGACGGATTCGCCCATCGAGCCCAGATGCACCGGCATGTGCGGGGCATTGGCGATCAGGCCGCCGGTGCTGTCGAACACGGCGCAGGAGAAGTCGAGCCGCTCCTTGACGTTGACCGAGTAGGCGGTGTTCTGCAGCGTCACCCCCATCTGCTCGGCGATGGTCATGAAGAGGTTGTTGAAGATCTCCAAGAGGATGGGATCGCAGGTGGTGCCGAGCGCCACCCGGTCGGGCAGCTTTTCGCTGCGAGTCAGGACCACGTGGTCGCGGGTTGTCACCTCGAGCGACCAGCCGGGCTCGACGACGATCGTCGTGGTCGCGCCAGCGACGATGGCCGGGCCGCGCAACCTGCAACCCGGGGGCACGTCCTCGCGGCGGTAGACCCCGGCGGCGTAGCGTTCGGCCGGCTGATGCGGCGCCCTGGTGGTGAAGATCGCGGTCTCACCGACCGGCTCGGGCTCGTCGTCAGAGATCGGGCGCTCGGGCTCCTCGATCTCGGCCATCAGGCCGATGCCTTCCAGCGTCAAGGTTTCGACCACCAGATCGCGGCCTTCGACGGTGAAGCCGTAGCGGGACTTGTGCTCGCGCTCGAAGGCCTCGCGCATCGCCTCGGCGCCGGCGAGCGGCACCTCGATCGAGGTGTCGGTGCCGGCATAGCGGACATGGACACGGGGCTCTAGTCGCACCTGCGCTTCGCCGACGCCTTGTTCGGCGAGCTCGGCTGCGGCGTCCTCTGCCAGCGTCTCTCGGGCATTCTCGAGCACCGCCTCGACCTCGGGGCTCAGCGTCTGGTCGATGGCGCGCTGGCGGATGACCCGGATGTCGGCGAGGCCCATGCCGTAGGCGGAGAGGACGGAAGCATAAGGGTGGATCTGCACGCTCTTGATGCCCAGGAGATCGGCCACCTGACAGGCATGCTGGCCCCCTGCCCCGCCGAAGCAGACCAGCGTGTAGTCCTGGACATCGATGCCGCGGGCGATCGAGATCTCCTTGATCGCGTTGGCCATGTTGTCGTTGGCGATGGCGAGGCAGCCCTGCGCGATCTCCTCTGGCGTCCGCCTGGTGCCGGTGGCCTGTTCGGCCTCGGCGGCTAGTGCGGCGAAGCGCTCCTCGACCACCTCGGCATCGAGCGGCTGGTCGGCGCTCGTGCCGAAGACGCTCGGGAAGAAGTCGGGGAGCAGCTTGCCGACCATCAGGTTGGCGTCGGTGACGGCCAAGGGGCCGCCCCGCCGGTAGCAGGCGGGGCCGGGATTGGCGCCGGCGCTTTCGGGGCCGACCCTGAAGCGCTGGCCGTCGAAGACGATGATCGACCCGCCGCCGGCAGCGACGGTGTGGATCTTCATCATCGGGGCGCGCATCCGGACCCCGGCCACCTCGGTCTCGAAGGCGCGCTCGAACTCGCCGGCATAATGGGTGACGTCGGTCGAGGTGCCGCCCATGTCGAAGCCGATGATCTTCTCGAACCCGGCGATGG
>SLRI01000301.1 GCA_007131045.1 Rhodospirillales bacterium | reverse complement strand
TTGGGCCTGATCAACGACGTCCTCGACCTCTCGAAGATCGAGGCCGGCCAGCTCGAGCTGCAGCAGGGCCCGGTGGCGCTGGGCGAGGTGGCCCAGGCGGTCGAGAGCAGCGCGGGCTCGCTCGCCACCGCCAAAAACCTCCAGCTCGTGGTCGACCTCGAGCCCGGCCTGCCCGTGGTCGAGGGCGACGCCCGGCGGCTCACCCAGGTGCTGCTCAACCTCGTCGGCAACGCGATCAAGTTCACCGAGGCGGGTAGCGTCACCATCACCGCGAGGCGGCTGGGCGAGACGGTCGAGATCGCTGTGGAGGACACCGGCCCCGGCATCCCTCTGGCCGACCAGCAGCGGATCTTCGAGGCCTTCCACCAGCTCGACAGCTCGTCGACCAGACGGCAGGGCGGCACCGGCCTCGGTCTCGCCATCGCCCGGCAGATCGTCGAGCTGCACGGCGGTGCGATCGGGGTCGAGAGCGAGCCCGGCCGGGGCTCGCGCTTCCTCTTCACCCTGCCGGTCCGCGCCCAGCGGAGGTCGGCCGCATGAGCCAGCGCATCCTCGTCGTCGAGGACCAGCCCGACAACCGCACCATCCTGCGCGATCTCTTGACCGCCGCGGGCTTTACCGTGCTCGAGGCCGAGGACGGCGAGGACGGCATCGCCATGGCGCTCGCCGAGCGGCCCGACCTGATCCTGATGGACATCCAGATGCCGCTGGTCGACGGCTACGCGGCGACCCGGCGGATCAAGGCCGCCCCCGGCATGGCCACCACCCCGATCATCGCCGTCACCTCCTACGCCCTTGCAGGCGACGAGGCCAAGACCCGGGCCGCCGGCTGCGACGGCTACATCGCCAAGCCGTTCAGCCCGCGCGCCCTCCTGGCCGAGGTCCGCCGCATCCTGGAGCCGGGCTGACCCCGATGCGCGAGCCGGCCCTCGTCCTCGTCGTCGACGACAACAGGGACAACCGCGAGATCCTGCATGCCAGGCTCGAGAGCGCCGGCTACGCCACCGCCATGGCCGAGGACGGCGCGGCAGCACTCCGGGCCACGGCCGAGCTCTTGCCCGACCTCCTCCTCCTCGACGTCATGCTGCCCGGCATCGACGGCTTCGAGGTCGCGCGAAGGCTCAAGGCCGACCCCACCCTCCCCTTCATCCCGATCATCCTGGTCACCGCCAAGACGGCCATAAGCGACGTCGTCACCGGCCTCGATGCCGGGGCCGACGACTATTTGACCAAGCCGGTCGAGCATCAGGCGCTGCTGGCCCGCGTCCGCTCGATGCTCCGGATCAAGGCGCTGCACGATTTGGCCCAAGCCCAGCGCCACGAGCTCGCGGCCTGGAACGAGACGCTCGAGCGGCGGGTCGCCGAGCAGGTCAGGGAGATCGAGCGGATCGGTCGGCTGCGCCGCTTCCTGCCACCCGAGGTTGCCGATCTGGTGGTGGCCGAGGGCAATGGCGCACTGCAGAGCCGGCGGGCCGAGATCACCGTCCTCTTCTCCGATCTCAGAGGCTTCACCGCCTTCGCCGAGGCGCAGCCGCCGGCCGAGGTGATGGCGGCACTCGCCGCCTATCACGGCATGGCCATCCCGCTGATCCAGGCGCATGGCGGCACGCTCGAGCGGTTCCTGGGCGACGGCCTCGTGGTCCTCTTCAACGCGCCCGTCCGCTGCCCCGACCCGGAGCGCCGGGCGGTGCGCCTGGCTACGGCCCTCTGCTCGGGCTTCAGCGACGCGCTCCGCGGGTGGAATGTCGAGGACGGCAGCGGCCGCATCGGCATCGGCATCGGCATCGCGCACGGGCCGGCGACGGTCGGACCCATCGGCTTTCGCGACCGTCTCGACTATGCCGCGATCGGCAGCGTGCCTAACCTAGCGGCACGGCTCTCCGCTGCCGCCGCCGACGGCCAGATCCTGATCGACGCCGCCACCGCCACCGCCATCGAGGCCACCACACCGTTCGAGTGCCTCGGCCCATCCACCATCAAGGGCTTTCCCACGCCGCTCTCGATCTTCGAGGTCCCCCTGACGCACTCTCCCGCGGAATAACGGAGGGGCCTGGGGAGGATCATCCTCCCCAGACTCTTCTTTACTTTCAGTCGCTGACCCCATGCACCTCGCGCACCGCCGCGAGAAACGCCCGGACCAGGGGCAGGCGGCGGTGCTCCTCGAGGCAGACCACGTACTCGGCGACGGTGAGGTCGACCCCGTCCACCTCGAGCGTGTGGATGCCGGCATCGCCGCCGCGCTCGCTGGCGAAGACCACGCCGAGGCCGAAGCCGGCGAGCACCGCCTCGCGCACGGCTTCCCGCGACTGCACCTCGATCAATGCCGCGGGCCGGATGCCGGCCTCGGCGAGGCGGGCCTCGAAGACCTCGCGGGTGACCGAGCCCGGCTCGCGGATGACGAGGTCGCGGCCGCCGATCTCCTCGACCGCGATGCGCCGCCGCCGGTTCCAGGCGTGGGAGCGGGGGACGAAGACCACGAGGCGGTCCTGCTTCAGCGGCTGGCTGAACAGCCG
>SLRI01000598.1 GCA_007131045.1 Rhodospirillales bacterium | reverse complement strand
CGGGGACGTCGCGTGAAGCGCGTGCTGGAGGACGGACCCCGTTCGTCCTCAGCGGCCGCATTCTCGCGATCGCCAACCAGAAAGGTGGCGTCGGCAAAACGACGACGGCGATCAATCTCGGCACCGCCTTGGCCGCCGCCGGCAAGCGGGTACTCGTCATCGACTTCGATCCCCAGGGCAATGCGAGCACCGGTTTCGGCATCGACCGCGAGTCGCGCCGTATCACCGCTTATGAAGTGATCATCGGCCAGTCGCGGCTCGCCGATGCGATCATGCCGACGAAGGTCCCGGGACTCGACATCATCCCGGCCACCGTGGACCTGTCGGCCGCCGAGGTGGAGTTGATCAACGATCCGCGCCGCAACTATCGATTGCGTGATGCGTTTCAAAGCTTCATCAAGCCCTACGACCACATCCTGATCGATTGCCCGCCCTCGCTCGGCGTGCTCACCGTCAACGCGCTGGCCGCCGCCCATGCCGTCATGGTGCCGTTGCAATGCGAGTTCTTCGCGCTCGAGGGACTGTCCTTGTTGTTGCGAACGATCGAACGGGTACGGCGGTCGCTCAATCCCATCCTGCAGATCCACGGCGTGGTGCTGACGATGTACGACCGGCGCAACAATCTCTCGCAGCAGGTCGCGACAGATGTCCGCAGCTTTCTCGGTGATCGGGTCTACGACACGGTGATACCGCGCAATGTCCGCATCTCGGAGGCGCCGAGCCACGGTCAGCCGGTGCTCTATTACGACGTGAAGAGTATCGGGGCGAAGGCCTACGCGCACCTCGCGGGCGAGATGCTGCGACGCGACCAGGCCCTCGCCGTGCACGCCTGAGGCCTTCTCCCGCCTTCGACATCACGCAGCAAAGGACGCATTTTCCATGACGCAGGAGCCCGGCAAGAAGCGCGGCCTGGGGATGGGGCTCTCGGCCCTCCTCGGCAACGATGTCGGCGATTCTCCCCCTGGCGCCGATGGCGGTCCGCCATCCCGGACCGTGCCGATCGAGTTTCTCACCGCTTCGCCGTTGCAGCCGCGGCGCCGGTTTCCCGAAGCCGAACTCGACTCGCTGGCCCAGAGCCTGGCAGCCTACGGGGTACTGCAGCCGCTCCTGGTCCGGCCCCGGCCCGGCACTGCCGAAGCCTATGCCGCACCCGGCTTCGAGATCATCGCCGGCGAGCGCCGATGGCGGGCGGCACAGCGGGCCGGCCTGCACGAACTGCCGGTAGTGATCCGCGATCTTTCGGACCGCGAGGTTCTAGAAATTGCGCTGGTCGAGAACCTGCAGCGCGAGGATCTTTCGCCGATCGAGGAGGCGGAGGGCTACAGGCGGCTGATGGACGAGTTTGGCCGGACCCAGGACGAGTTGGCGCGGGAGATCGGCAAGAGTCGGTCGCACATCGCCAACACACTGCGCCTGTTGAAGCTGCCGGAGGTGGTGCGGCGTTTTCTCGAGGAGGGCAAGCTCTCGGCCGGCCATGCCCGCACCCTGCTGGGTGCCGACGATCCGGAAGCCATGGCCCGGTCGATCATCGAGCGCGGCATGAGCGTCCGCGATACCGAGGCGATGGTGCAGACCGGTCGGCTGGTCCAGAAGAGTGCCAAGGGACCGATCGAGCGGGACCCCGACATCGTGGCCTTCGAGGATCGGCTGCAGAGCGCCATCGGTCTGGGCTGCAAGCTCCAGCCCAAGGCCAAGGGCGGCACGCTGACCATCCGCTATTCGAACCTCGACCAGCTCGACCGCATCGCTCGGCAGCTGTTGCGCGATTAGTGGGAGTTATCCACTACAAATTGTGGCCTGCCGGTTGACCTGGCGCATATCTTGTGTTGTTCTCGCGTCGGAGTGAAACAAGGAAAGAGTTCATTCCGACCGGTCTCCCAGGGTCCCACCGTCGCTGCCCTGACGGTCTGAGAGGTTCTGGTCGTGGGTAACATCCCGCTGCTCCAACCAAGACGACCGATACAATCGGTCTTTCCGTCCTCTCCCCCCACTCATTTCGCCGTCCCTCCGGGGACGGCGTTTTGTTTGCTGGCATATGATTTTCAGAATCTCGACAGAGCCGCTGGACAGCCCCGACCCGGCGTGGGTAAGGTTCGCACACATGAACGGGGGGTGACGAAGCGATGCGCGCGAACGAGCTGAAGCGGCTTTGGGCTGCCGGCGAAAAAACGGTGAATGGCTGGCTCGCCATCCCCAACGGGTTCAGTGCGGAGATCATGGCCCATCAGGGCTTCGACAGCCTGACGATCGACATGCAGCACGGCATCGTCGACTACCAGGCAGCGGTCTCGATGCTGCAGGCGATCTCGACCACCGACACAGTGCCGATGGTCAGGGTGCCCTGGAACGAGCCGGGGATCCTGCAGAAAATGCTCGATGCCGGTGCCTATGGGGTCATCTGCCCGATGATCAACACCGCCGCCGAAGCCGCGGCGTTCGTATCCGTCTGTCGCTACCCGCCCATGGGCAGCCGCAGTTTCGGGCCGATTCGCGCCACGATCTACGGCGGCGCCGACTATCCCGAGCACGCCAACGACCAGGTGCTGACCCTCGCCATGATCGAGACCGAGCAGGCGATGAACAACCTCGACGCAATCCTCGACGTCGAAGGGCTCGACGGCATTTATGTCGGGCCTGCCGATCTCGCGATCTCGCTCGGCTGCAAGCCGGGTTTCGATCCGGAAGAGAAGAAGGTGGTCGAGGCGATCCGGCAGATCGTCGACACCACCAAGCGACACGAGAAATTCGCCGGCATCCATTGCGGCTCGACCGCCTACATCAAGCGGATGTGGGAGATCGGCTTCGACTATGCGACGCTACTGTCCGAGGCCCGGATGATGGCGATGAAGGCCGGCGAACTCTTGCCGGAGCTCAAGGACAGGACAGGCGGCGCCCAGAGCAGCACCTACTAGGCGCATGCCCGCGGAGCCAATGCCCCAGATCCTGGTGGTCGGCCGGATCAAGGCCGAGGGCATGGCGATCCTCGAGGGTCGTCCCGGCCTCGACGTTCGGGTGGTCGACGCCGACGATTCGGCCGCGGTTCTGGAGGCCGCGCGCACCGCGGCCGCCATCCTCGTCCGGACGACGCCGATCGGCGCCGATGTCATCGGGGCGGCGGCGAATCTCCGGGTCGTCTCCCGCCACGGCGTCGGCTACGATAACGTCGACGTCGCGGCGTTGAACGCGCGGCAGATCCCTTTGGCCATCGCCGCCAACGCCAACCGGATCTCCGTCGCCGAGCATACCCTGGCCATGCTTTTGGCGCTCGCCAAGGCTGCCGTGCCCCACGATTCGGCGGTCCGAGCCGGCAATTGGGCGATCAGGAACGAGGTCAGGGCCTTCGAGCTCTTCGGCAAGCGGCTGCTGCTCGTCGGTTTCGGCCGGATCGGTCGCGAGGTGGCGCTCAGGGCTCGGGCATTCGGCATGGCGGTGGTCGTGCACGATCCGTTCGTCGATCCGGCAGCACTCGCCGAGTTCGGCTGCTCGGCGGCCCCGGCTCTCGACGCCGCGATCGCCGAGGCGGATGCGATCAGTCTCCATCTGCCGCTCGGTGCGGCGACCCGGCACGTCATCGATGCGCGGCGGCTTGCGTTGATGCGGCCGGGCGCGCTGCTCGTCAACACGGCGCGCGGTGGGTTGATCGACGAGGCGGCGCTGGCCGAAGCACTCGCTCGGGGCCGGCTGCGGGGTGCCGGGATCGATGTCTTCGCCGATGAGCCGCCCCATCCCGACAATCCGTTGCTGGCTGAAAAGAAAGTCTTGTTGAGCCCGCACAATGCCGGGGTGACGGACGAATCGATGGTGCGCATGGCGAGCGAGGCGGCGCAGAACATTCTCGACGTGCTGGACGGCAAGCTCGATCCCGGCGTGATCGTCAACCTCGGTTCTGTCGCAGGGGAGCCGTCATGAGCGGCGGTGCGCCCATTCGGGTCGGGCTGATCGGCAGCGGCTTCATGGGGCGCAGCCATGCGATCGCGATCCGCACGGCAGCCGCCGTCTTCGGCCTGGCGCGGCCGTTGGTGCTGGAACTCCTCGCCGACGTCGATGCTGCTGCGGCATCGCGGGCCGGCCTGGCGCTCGGCATCGCTCGCACCACCGGTGATTGGCGGGCACTGGTGGCCGATCCCGAGGTCGATCTCGTCGACATCACCACGCCCAACACGCTGCACGAGCCGATGGCGATGGCGGCGATCGCGGCGAGCAAGCCCGTCTATTGCGAGAAGCCGCTGGCCCCTGATGCAGCGACCGCCTTTCGCTTGGCCGATGCGGCGGAGGCGGCGGGCGTGCCCACCTTCGTGGGCTTCAACTATCTCAAGAATCCCTTGACCCGCATCGCGCGGGAGCTCGTGGAGAGTGGCGAGATCGGCGAGGTCTGGGGGTTTCGCGGCATTCATGCCGAGGACTACATGACCGATCCGGCGGCGCTCTGGACTTGGCGGCTCGATCCAAAGGGCGGTGCCGGGGCGGTGGCCGATCTCGGCAGCCACATCATCTCGCTCGCCCGCTTCGTCGTGGGCGATATCGAGGCGCTGTCGGCCGATCTCTCGACCAAGGTGGCCGAGCGGCAGGCCGCCGACGGCACCCGTCGAAAGGTCGAGGTCGACGACGAGGCCAGGGCATTGGTGCGCTTCACCAACGGTGCCACCGGCACGCTGGAAGCCTCATGGGTAGGGACCGGGCGCAAGATGCATCTGGCGTTCGAGCTCACGGGCTCGAAGGGCTCGGTTTGCCTCAACATGGAGCGGATGAACGAGCTCCGGCTGTTCATCAGCGGCGGCAAGCTCGGGCGTGACGGTTGGGTCGAGATCCCGGCCGGCCCGGCCCATCCTGACTACGCGCCATTCTGCCCGGCACCGGGGCACCAGCTCGGCTTCAACGAGATCAAGGCGATCGAGGTCAAGGCGATCGCCGAAGCCCTCGCCGGCGGGCCGGCGTTCTACCCGGACTTCCGCGAGGCGGCGATGGTGCAGGCGACGGTCGACGCCGTTCTGCTCTCGGCCCGCGAGCGCCGCTGGGTCGAGCTGAAGGAGCTGGTGCCGCCGGCTGCCTGAACGGCCCAGGCGCTGGCAAAGACCCGCTCAGGCGGCGGCGAACTCGGTTCGGCTCTGCTTGCCCCAGTGCGCCGCACCCCGCCAGTAGTGCCAGTGCCCCTGGATCCGCCAGAGATTGGCGAGCTGGCGGTAGCCGAAATTCTCGACGACGGCAGCCACGGTCAGCCGCACGAGGTCGACCGCCCGGGGTACCCGGCGACGCTCGAATTCCTCGAGGATCAGCGACGCCACCGAGATGAAGACGCCGAAGGCGAAGGTCATCGCGAGATAGGCCAGGAAGAACTCGGTGTTGATGGTCCCGGCCATCCAGAAGAAGGGCAACAGGATATAGCCGATCACCTCGATGATCGGGGTGACCACGTCGAGCAGCAGGATATGGCCGAGGCCGAGTCGACCGGCCCGGCCGTAGCGGCGCTTCACCAGCATGTCCTTGTGGGTGAAGAAGCTCTCGAGCGCGCCGCGTTGCCAGCGCTGCCGCTGCCGCGCCAGGACGCCCAGTGTCTCCGGCACCTGGGTCCAGCAGACGGGCTCGGGCACGAAGTCGATGCGGTAGTCGCGGCCGGCCTCGCGGGCGTGACGATGCAGGCGGATGACGAGCTCGAGGTCCTCGCCAACCGTCTTGGTGCTGTAGCCGCCGAGCTCGATCACGACGTCGCGGCGAAAGAGGCCGAAAGCGCCCGAGACGATCATCAGGCAGCCGAGCCGGCCCCAGGCCAGCCGCGCCATCATGAAGGCACGCAGATATTCCACGGTCTGCAGCATCGGCAGGAGCTTTTTGGGCAGGGCCACGCTGCGCACGCGCCCGGCGCGCACGCCGCAGCCGTTGGCGACCCGGACCGTGCCGCCCACGGCCACAACCCGCTCGGGATCCTCGATGAAGGGCTGGACCACGCGCAACAGGCCGTCGGCCTCGAGCAGGCTGTCGGCGTCGACCGCGCAGAAGAGCTCGGTCGTGACCTGGCCGAGCCCGGCATTCAGAGCATCGGCCTTGCCGCTGTTCTCCTTGTCGACGAGAACGAGGTTGGCGTGGCGTGACGAGCGGTAGAGGCCGCGCAGCGGGGCGTGGGCGAGGGGCGAGCGGCGGTCGATCTCCGCGGGCTCGAGCGCGAAGGCGTCGATCAGGACCTCGAGCGTCGTGTCGGTCGAGCCGTCATTGACCACGACGACGCGGAAGTCCGGGTATTCCAGCGCCAACAGCGAGCGGAGGCTGTCGGCGATGGTGGGAGCCTCGTTGAAGGCCGGGACGATGACGCTGACCGGTGGGGCCGCATCGACCGCGCCGTTCCACAAGGCCCGGCTCTGCCTCACCTGTGGCCGGCCGGCCATGACGCCCACCGCGATCAGCAGCAGGACGAGATAGAGAAGATTCTGCGTCATGCTGACGAGGATGACCAGGATCGCGATCGTATAGGCGATGAAATCGAAAAACGCGGGCTCGGCGATCATGCGGGCTCGACTCCAGGGGCGGCCCGAGGCGCTAGGCGGGCGAGAATGGCGCTGGCAGCCTCGCCGATATCGCTGATCGGGTCCCCGGCCAAGGCCTGGACGATTTCGATGTCTCGGGGGCGGGCGCGCCGGGCCAGCACCGCCAGTGCCGCCCGCCTGCTGTCGGGTTCTTTTGCTGTCGCGAGGGAGCGGGCGGCGCGCATTACCAGCGGATGCTTCAGGCGATCGAGGGCGGCGAGCGCCGCACGATCCAGCTCGTCGCCGTGAAAGCCGACGAGCGCCTCGATCCGGTTGGCGGCAGCGCTGTGGCCGGCATCGCCCAGCGCCTCGACGAGGCGGATGGCGAGGGCGGTGGGCAGGTTCGGGTCCTCGAGCCACCCGACCAGGGCGTCCGGGGCCACCGTGGCGATGCGATGCCAGAAGCGGTTGGCATGCCGGCCGTGCGCGGCCGGTTCGGCGGCGAAGCGGGCGGCGAGTGCCGCAGCCTGCACGGCATCCTGGGCCAGCGCCTCGGCGGCGGCGAGCTTCAGCCGCGGTGGCCCCTGCTCGAGACAGGCGGCGAGCGCCGCCCGACTTCGCTCGGTATCGAGCAGGGCGAGGCAGCGGGCGGCATCGAAGCGATAAGCGGTCAGCCGCGAGCGCAGCCGCTGCAGCCAGTGCCGCTCGATGCCGGCCTCAACGGCGAAGGCGGCGAGCCGGGTGCGCGCATCGCCGCGGACGATCTGGGCGAGCTCGTCGACGAGCCGGGCGGTCTCGGCGACCGGCAGGCCGCGGGGGACGGCCGGCGGTGCTGCAGCCGACTGGTTGAGGCTCAACAGCAACGATTTGCGCAAGGCTTCGCGGGCCGGGCGGTGGCGGGCGTCCCACCATTCCTCGAGAAGACGGCGCAGGACGAGGCCGCTCATGAGCACGAGACCGATGGCCACCAGCGCCAGGGTCGTCTGCCAGATCAGCCGCATGACCAGATCGAAGGAGGCGAGGCCGAACATCTCAGAATCGCACCCGCATGCCGAGCGTGAAAGTCGTTCGTTGCACGCCGTTGTCGCGGTCCTCCAGCGCCAGGGTGGCGATCAGGCCGACTGTGTCGGTGAGCATGTGATCGACGCCGCCGAAATAACTCCGGGTGGTGCCGGTGCCCTGGCCGCTGTTGTCGAAGGCCTGGCCGAAGCCGGCGAAGAAGCGCGTGTCGGCGGTCGCCTGGTGATCGAGGCGGAGACCCAAGCTCGGGTCGAAACCGCCGCTGGTGCCGAAGCTGCCGCCGGCCTTGGCGGTGAGCCAGGTCCGGCCCTCGAGGGCGTATTGGACGATGCCGGCCTCGAAGCCCTGGACCAGCCCGTCGTCGTACTGGGCGAGCGAGCCCTCGACGAAGCCGATGCCGGCACCCAGGTCGAGCCCGAGGCCAATCTCGGAACCGCCGAGGTCATAGAGCTTGCGGTCGTAGCCGGCGCGGAGCAGCCAAGTCGGCAGGAAATCGGCGCCGGGAGCGACGGCGGCACCGAGCAGGTAGCCGCTCTCGTCGTCGATCCGGGCGTTCCAGCCGAGGCCGACCTGCGCGTCGGTGAGATCGAAGCGATTGGCGATCCCGACGCCCGTCGTGAGCTGGCGGCTGTCGTCGATCCGCCAAGCGAGCGCCGAGCTACCCTCGTGCCAGTTGTCGAGATCGTTGTTGAAGCGGCTGAAGGAGAAGTCGGTGGTGAGCTCGAAGCGCCGTTCGGCTGCGGCCAGCGCGTCGAGCCGCTGCCGGGCGACGGGTGCGGTATCGGGCACCTCGAGGGCGCGCTCGAAATTGAGCTGGGCACGGCTGACACTGCCGGTCTCGAGCGCCGTGTCTCCGAGGCCGACCCAGGCATCACCGTCGTCGGGGCTGAGCTCGGCGGCGCGGGCGAAGGCGCGCTCCGCGGTGTCGAGCTCGCCCGCGACCAGGGCCACCCGGCCGAGCAGGAGCTGGGCGTCGGCGCGCGCGAGCTCGGGCGGGACGACCGGGGCGAGGGTGGCGAAGGCCCTCTCTGGTGCGCCGGCGAACAGTTGGACGCGTCCCTGCATCAGTCGGATGTCGAGATAATCCGGGGCGAGCTCGGCCGCTGCCCCGAGGGTCTCGAGCGCCGCCTCGTGATCGCCCAAAAAACTCTGGAGCTGGCCCTTGATCAACAGGAGATCGACATTGTCCGGGGCGGTCTCGAGCAGAGTTTCCGCCATGCCGAGAGCAGGCTCGAAGCGGTTCTCGGCGCGCAGCTCCAGCAGCCGCTCGAGGCTCGCGTCGCCGCCGGCCGCTGCCGCAGGGGGTGCCAGAATGATGGTGAGGAGGAGGGCTGTGCCGAGCAGCGTCGCCAGGGCTGCTGACGTCAGCGCGTCCGCCACTCGACGATCGCGATGGCGCCCCACTCGATCACCGGCATGACGGGTCATCATGCCGGTACACGCAGGACCTTTTGGATGCGTACCGCCAACTCCTCCGGCATGAAGGGTTTGACAAGATAGTCGTTGGCGCCCTCGGCGAGGCCGCCGACCACGTCGCGCTCTTGCTTGCGCGCGCTCAGCATGATCACCGGCAGTGTCATTCCGGCCTCGCGGCGGAGCTGGCGAAGCACGTCGAGTCCGTCGGCCCCGGGCATCATGCCGTCGAGGATGACGACGTCGGGCGCCTCGCGGCTGGCGATCGCGAGCGCCTCGCTGCCGTCCTCGGCGGTGAGGACTTCGTGACCGTGGCTTTCGAGGGTAAAGGTGACGAGCTCGACCAAGAGCTCGTCGTCGTCGACGACCAGAACACGCGCCATGGGACCTCCGACCGGCTAGGCGGTCAAACGCGTCACTGCCGCGCCCGACCAGGGTTCATGGCGGCGGATTAAAGGGCATTAGGGTTAATATTCGCCTAACGGCACGGCGCTGCGCCGAACGCTAGAAGCCGGTGACGTCGAGGTCGGCCGGGTGGCGGATGGTGTAGGCGAAGCCGACGCTCGCGGCGGCCCCTGGCGGCAGGTCGAGGCGCCAGGCGAGCACGCCACTGTCGCCGTCGTGCTCGGTCGTGGTGGGCGGCGTGGTGTCGGGGAGCAATTGGACCGTGATGCGGCTGTCCCGCGAGACCGGCAGGTTGTCGACGATCTCCAACTCGACCGGCTGGCTGCGGCGGTTGGTCACGTCGACCGCATAGCGGCGAACGTGTCGCCGGGTGGTGCCGTCGAGACCGGACTGCGCTCGTTGATCGGTCACCAGACGCCGCTCGATGGCGACGGCGGGATCGGCGCCGAAGCCGAGCTCCAGCGCTTCGCCGGGCTGCAGTCCCTGGCCGTGGGTCTGGCCGATCGGCTGGTCGTCGCGATAGAGAAAGACCGGGCCCGGGAGCAGCGGGGCGGCGCCAGGATAGGTGAAGGCTGCGGTGAGATAGGCGCGGCTGTCCACGGCCGGCACACTGCGCCAGACGAGCTCGGCCGGCAGTGACTCCGAAGCGATGCGGACCTGGTGCCGGCTGCCGTCGGCGGCCAGCGTCTGGGGTTCGGCCAGGCGGTAGACGACGTCGAAGGCGGTCTCGTCGAGGCCGATATCGGCCATCGCGGCCATCGGGCTCGCCTCGAGCTTGGCCGTCGGACGCGGCTCGTCGCGGCGGATGTCGATATACCAGGTGCCGG
>SLRI01000217.1 GCA_007131045.1 Rhodospirillales bacterium | reverse complement strand
GTCCGCCACACCCGCACCACCCCGAAAAGACCGGAGGGGCCCACGGGGAGGCGCTGCCTCCCCGTGATTCTTCCTATAAGCAACGCTTATCCTGAATCATATGTCTGCACACAAACCCGAGAATCGTGCGTCATATATCGACTCATTCTCTCTCGGGTTGTGCCGCTATACGACACATAACCCGAGAAAGGAGTCGGTATATGACGCAGAACCCGAGAAATGAGTCGAATTATGCGCCATCATGATCGCTTATGGCGCATGAAACGGCACATTTCGCCCGATTCGGCTACAAACGAACCCACGGATGCGACGAACGAACCCACCGAAAGGGCGAACGAACCCGGCTGGGATACGAACGAACCCGACTTTTGCGAACGAACCCGGGCGGACAGGTTGTCGCAGGCTCGGCCACTTCTTCATTTGTTCCGAGGCGCTTGTCGATGTCGTCTCGAGCGACGCGCGAGCGGCGGCCGAGTCGGCGGTCTCGGGACTGGGCGGATTGCCGAACGGCCCCGGGTGGGTGCTTGACGATCGGGCGTCTTTCGGCTATTATTCCTAGATCGTCGCCTACACGGCCTCGAGTGCCAGGGCGATGCCCTGGCCGCCGCCGATGCACATGGTGACGATGCCGCGCTCGATGCCGTCGCGGCGCATCGAGTGGACGAGGCGGGTGGTCTGCAGCGCCCCGGTGGCGCCGATCGGGTGGCCGTGGGCGATCGAGTTGCCCTCGACGTTGACGACGTCCTCGGGCAGACCGAGCTCGCGCAGCACGGCGAGGGCGATGGCGGCGAAGGCCTCGTTGATTTCGGCCCGCTCGACGTCGCCGATCTGCCAGCCGGCGCGCTCGAGCGCCTGGCGGACGGCCGGCACCGGGCCGATGCCGAACATCCCGGGATCGACCGCACCGACGCCGTAGCCGGCAAGCCGGGCGGCGGGCTCGAGCTCGTTCGCTTCGGCGAACGAGCGCTCGGCCACCAGCATGGCGGCACCGGCACTGTTGAGGCCGGGCGCGTTGCCGGCAGTGATCGTGCCGTCCTTCCTGAAGGCCGGGCGCATCTTGGCCAGGCCTTCGGCCGTAATGTCCGGGCGGTTGTGCTCGTCCTTGGCGAACTGCTCGGTGCCCTTGCGGCTCTTGATCTCGACCGGCACGATTTCGGCCTCGAACCTGCCCTCGGCCTGGGCCTTGCCGAAGCGCGTTTGCGAGCGCAGCGCCCAGGCGTCCTGGTCGTCGCGGGTGATCTGGTATTCCTGGACCAGATCCTCGGTGTGCCAGCCGGAATGCTCGCCGGAGAAGGCGTCGTTGAGCCCGTCATAGAGCATGGCGTCGAAGACCTGCTGGTGGCCCATGCGGTAGCCCCAGCGGCCGCCGGTCAGGAGGTAGGGCGCCTGGTCCATGTTCTCCATGCCGCCGGCGAGCGCCACCGGGGCGAGGCCGAGCTGGATGTCCTGCGCCGCCGAGATCACCGCCTGGGCACCCGAGCCGCAGACCCGGTTGACGGTCATCGCCGGCACCTCGACCGGGATGCCGCCGCCGATCGCCGCCTGGCGGGCCGGGTTCATCTTGTTGCCGGCCTGGATGACGTTGCCCATGATCACCGAGCCGAGCTTCGCCGGATCGAGCTTCGCCCGCTCGAGCACGGCCCGGACGGCCACCGCACCGAGTTCGGTCGCGGGCGTGTTCTTCAGAGTGCCGCCGTAGGTGCCGATCGCGGTGCGGACGGGGTGGCAGATGACGATCTCGGGCGTAGCCATGGGTGCGTCTCCGGTTGTGGTGAACCTCGTCTAGCACCCTAGAATCGGATGGTCCTTGCCCTCGATCAACTGTCCGCAAGCCAAAAAACCGTGGGGCCCGGGGAGATCATCTCCCCGGAATCCTTTGCCTTTCAAGCCAGGGACGGCTGGCTCGTCGTCGCTGCGGGCGTCGGCTGCGGCGCCGCCCAGGGCCTGAGCTTGCCCTCGTGGAGCTCGAGCGTGCGGTCCATGGCGGCGGCGATCGCGGGGTTGTGGGTGGCGATGAAGGCCGCGGTCTCGGTCTCGCGGACGATCTCGATCAAGAGGTCGAGCACCCGGCCCGACGTCGCGGGGTCGAGATTGCCGGTCGGCTCGTCGGCGAGGATCAGGCCCGGGCCATTGGCCAGCGCCCGGGCGATGGCGACCCGCTGCTGCTCGCCGCCGGAGAGCCGTCCGGGGCGGTGGTCGAGGCGGTCGCCGAGGCCGAGGCGATCGAGCAGCAGTGCTGCCCGCTCGCGCCCCCGGCGCTTGCCGCGGCCGGCCAGGAGCTGCGGCAGCATCACGTTCTCGACCGCGGTGAAGTCGGCGAGCAGGTGGTGGAACTGGTAGACGAAGCCGATCCGGTTGCGGCGCAAGCCGGTGCGCTCGGCGTCGGGCAGCTTCGAGCAGGCCCGGCCGTCGATCTCGACCTCGCCCGCGGTCGGCCTCTCCAAGAGGGCCGCGATGTGCAGGAGCGTCGACTTGCCCGACCCCGAGGGCCCGACGAGGGCGACCAGTTCGCCGGTCTCGAGGGTGAGATC
>SLRI01000012.1 GCA_007131045.1 Rhodospirillales bacterium | reverse complement strand
TGACCACCCTCGAGGATCAGATCGGGCGTGGTGCTGGTCATGGGCCTATCCGGGGCAGGTGGTGGAGCATCGGGGGCGAACCCCCCTTCAACCGCCGGCCAGAGCCGACGTCAAGCCGTCCGGCCGCCACCAGCCAACGAGAGCCGGAGGAGGGTGCCCGGCATTTGCCCAAACGGGCCTTTCTGCCTTAGAACTGTCCTGCAACCACGATAAGACGCCGAGGCGCTCGACGACGGGAGGCGACACGGTTGCCCTGATCCCGGCCCATCCAGCGATGCGGCCGGCGCAACTCGGCAATCGCGACGACCGCAACCGCGCGGCGCGCGAAGCACCCATGTGATCGAACAGGAGCGACGACCATGACCCTTTCCCTGACCCGCCGCGCCACCGTGCTGGCCGCGGCCCTCACCCTCATGGCCCCTGCAGCCCACGCGCTGAACGCTGCCGACACCTGGGACCGCACCGACTGGCCGGACACGCTGCGCATCGGCGTCCTGCCCGAGGAGGACCAGGCCGTCATGGAACAGCGCTACCAGCCCTTCAAGGCGCACATGGAGGAGGTCCTCGGCATCCCGGTCGAGCTCTTCTTCGGCACCGACTTCAGCGCCATGGTCGAGGCGATGCGCTTTCAGAACATCGAGGTCTCGAAATTCGGCCCCTTCGCCTACATCCTGGCATCCGAGCGGGCCAACGCCGAAGCCATCGTCCAGGGTGCCCGTGACCGCTTCCAGCCCACCTACAAGTCCTACATCATCACCCGGGCCGATACCGGCATCGAGGCGGTCGAAGACCTCGAAGGCCGCAATTTCGGCTTCGTCGACCCGGCCTCGGCCTCGGGCTACCTGTTCCCGCGCGCCCACCTGCTCGACCAGCTCGAGGAAGCCGGGGTGACCAACGAGAACATCGACGGCTGGTTCGGCAACGTCGTCTACACCGGCGGCCACGACGCCTCGGTCCGCGCCGTGATCTCGGGCGACATCGACGCCGCTTCGGTCTCCGACAGCCAGGTCCAGCGGATGACCGCGGCCGAGGAGGAGGGCATGGAGGACATCGTCATCGTCACCGAGACCCTCCCCATCCCGCGCTCGCCCGAGGCCGTCCGCGGCGACCTGCCGGATTCGCTCAAGCTGGCGATCGCCTACGGCTACCTGTCGTTCAATGACGAGGACTTCCTCGTCGCGCACAACTACCACGACGGCTTCATCACCGTCGACGACAGCCAGTACGACGTCGTCCGCCGCACCCAGCAGCTCCTCGGCCTCGACTGACGTGATCCGGACCAGGAACCTCAGCAAGCGCTACGCCGACGGCACGCTCGCCCTCGAGGACACCTCGCTCGACGTGCCCAAGGGTGAGTTCCTGGTCCTTTTGGGGCGCAGCGGTGCCGGCAAGTCGACACTGCTGCGCTGCCTCAACCGGCTGATCGACCCGACCTCGGGCTCGATCACCATCGACGGTGTCCAGGTCGAGCGGCTGCGCGGCCGGGCACTCCGCGCGCTCCGCCGCCGGGTCGGCATGATCTTCCAGGAATTCCACCTGGTGAAGCGCAAGCGCGTGCTCGACAACGTGCTGCACGGCCGCCTGGGGCACAAGACCGGCTTGGCCGGCGCCTTCGGCCTGTTCTCGGAAGCGGAGAAGCGCGAGGCCTACGATATCCTCGTCCGCCTCGGCCTCGAGGACCAGGCCTTCAAGCGCGCCGACCAGCTCTCGGGCGGCCAGAAGCAGCGGGTCGCCATCGCCCGGGCGATGATGCAGCAGCCCGTGGTCATGCTCGCCGACGAGCCGGTCGCCAGCCTCGATCCCGCCGCCTCCGAGAACGTGCTCGGCTACCTCAAGCGGATCTGCAAGGAGGAGGGGATCACCGCCGTCGTCAGCCTGCACCAGGTCGAGTACGCCAAGGCCTTCGCCGACCGGATCGTGGCGCTCTCCGACGGGGCGATCATCTTCGACGGTAGCCCGGACGGGCTCGACGAGGCGACCGTCGAGCGCCTCTACTTCAAGGCGGAGGACGACCCGGCCGCCGAAGCCGCATGAAGAGCGCCAGTCTCGCCGAGCGCCACGCCCGATTGCCCGACCAGGAGCGCATGCTGGTCAGGCTGAGAGCGGAGGAGGCCCGGCAGAACCGGCTGACCGCCATTGCCCTCGTGGTCGTGGTGGGGGCGGTCGCCTGGTCCGCCTGGGGCAGCGGCTTCTCGCTCGCGGCCCTGCTCCGCGGCCTGCCCAACATCGCCAGCTTCTTCTGGTTCGACTTGATGCCGCCCAATCCGGCGGCCTTCACCCGCTACCTCTACCCGGCCTTCGAAACCCTGATGATGGCCTATGTGGCCGCCGTCGCCGCCGCCGTCCTCTCGATCGGCCTGGGTGTCCTGGGCGCGCGCACGCTGATGCCCTGGGCCTGGGTGCGGGCCACCAGCCGCGCCTTCGTCACCTTCCTGCGCGCCGTCCCCGACGTCGTCTGGGGCGTCTTGCTCGTCGGCATCGTCGGCCTCGGCCCGTTCGCCGGCGTCATCGCGCTCACCTTCGGCGCCATC
>SLRI01000073.1 GCA_007131045.1 Rhodospirillales bacterium | reverse complement strand
TCTGCGTCGATCTCGAAGCCGCCCGCGCCCTGCAACGGCAAAAGCCGGGCGCCAAGATCTTCCTCGAGCGACACGACTGAAGAAGGCCGAGGGGGCCAGGGGATGATGGTGTCCCCTGGTCCCCGCCGGAATGCGTGGCAGATGGGTAATGGTGCCGAGCCGAAGAGAGCCGGGTTGCGCTCTCCGAGCGCCGGCGCAGTGAGCGCCGCAAGCGGCTGGGACGACTATCCTTGGGCGATCTCACGCACCTCGCGCAAGGCGTCGCGCTCCGAATGCCCGGCGATGGCCAGGAGCGCTTCAGCGTGGTTTCTTGCTGTGTCCCTGTCATCGACTGCCACGGCCGCCCGCGCAGCACCCAGGAGGGTATTGTAGCGGCCGGGCCAGATGGCATCGGAGGCCGCGTAGGCTTCGAGGGCTTCGGCGGGGCGGTCGAGGTCCATCAACAGGTCGCCCAGGGCCTCGTAGGGCGGCAGCAGCGCGCCCGGGCTGACCGGGTGCTTTTCCGTCGTCGCCTCGAGCTCCGCCGCCGACCGGGTCAGCTCGACGGCCCGCTGGCCGTCGCCTTCTGCGAACGCGATGCGGCCGGCCAGCACCAGCCGGTCGATGTCGATGTAGGCGGCCATGCTGTCGTCGCCGGCTTCCGTGGCACTTCGGCTGAGCGCCTTCAGCTGCTCCACGGCCTCGGTCGCGGCGTCGAGGTCGCCGGTGTGGGCGGCGCCCAGCCCGCGCGCGTACCAAGTCAAACCTTCGGCCCAGGGCGATGCGTCCCAGGGCAGGTAGCTCGGCGTGCGCGGCTCGAGCTCCAGCGCGGCCTTCCAGTCACGCTGCTCGACGGCGACCCGCGCCGGCATGGCGGCGGCGTGGAACGCGCTCGGGAACGAGGGCTGGTGCCGCTCCACGGCCAGGGCGTCCTCGACGACCGCTTCGGCCTTCGCGTCCTCGCCCTGCTGCAGGTGCGCATAGACCAGATAGTCCAGGGCGTGGATATAGTGGAGCGAGACGGCGCCGTTGACCGGATGGCGCAGGGCGGCTTCGGCCGAGCGTGTGTTCCAGTCGATCACCGCCGGCCAGTCGCCCAGGCGCACGTAGATGTGCGAGGGCATGTGCAGGGCATGCGGCACTTCCGGCGCGATGGCCGCATAGGCCTCGACCATGTCCAGCGCGTTTTCGGCGCGGCCGTCCACGTCTGTGGCATGGATGCTGTAGTGGATGGCGCCGGGCTGGTTGGGAATCGCCTCGTAGGTCTCGCGGAGAATGGCTTCGGCCTCGTCGAAGAGGGCATCCCGTTCGGCCACGCGCTGTGCCAGGGTCAGGCGTGAGAGGCTGTAGAGCGCCGCGATGTCCGGGTCGTCAGGGTAGGCGTCGTAGGCCTCCTCCATGGCCTCTATCCAGCGGTGGATCCGGGTCACGAAGTCTGCTTGGTCGGGCTCGCGGAAGAACGCGGCCGTGGCCTCGACCAGCACTTCCTCGCGGGTCGTCTCCACCCGTTCCCGGGCCGCTTCGACATGGCGCCAGCCCCGCTCGAGGTCGTCCGCGCTCGGGCGGGTGCCCCAGAGCGGCTGGAACAGCGTGTTGGCAACGCCCCAATACGCCATGGCACAGTCCGGGTCATTCTCGATGATCGCCTCGAACGCGGCCCGCGCCTGCACGTACATCATGTGGTGCATCAGGCCCAGCGCGTGGTCGAAATCCGCCTGGGCGGCACTCGTGCAAGAGGCGCGGAAATCGACCTCGCCGATGGAATCGGCCGCCGCCGGCGGGCTGCCCGCCAGCCCGAGAACCAGGGCGGTTGCCGCCGCCCCCTTCATCATGCCACTCGGCTCAATCATCTCGGTCTCCCCCTCGTCATGCCTGCGCCGCGCGCTCGCCCGGCAGGCGGCGCAGGGCGGTACGGTCTACTTGCGGCGGCCGGCCACCACCACGTCCTCGGCGGGAATGGCGACCCCCGAGCGAGGGCGGTCCGTAGCGGGCCACCAGGCGGCGCAACGCTGCAACGGCGGTTCTTTGGGGTCTGCGGAGCGAAGCCGAACGCCCGAGCAGGCTGCTTCGGCGAGAAGCTGGCCCTCGGGACGGCGTCGGCCGCAGCGAGCAGCGTTTCGCCGTCATTTCACTAGATGATGGGGACGCGGCCGTGGCTATGCAAGGTCGTGCGCCCTCGCCGCAACGGGCCCGTCCTCAGTCGACCTCGACGAAGCGGCCGGCGGCGGCCATGGCCTCGATCGACGGCGGCACGGTGAGCCCGGCCCCGACCTCGGCGAGCAGCTTTGCCTCGGCCGCCTGGACTGCTTTCAGCCGTTCGATCGTGGGCCGGATCAGGGCATGCGGCACCACCACCACGCCGTCCTCGTCGCCGACGACGATATCGCCCGGGCCCACCGTGACGCCCCCCACGACGACCGGCAGGCCGACCGACCCTGGCCCGTTCTTGGCCGGCGAGTTGGGGGTGACGGCGGTGGCGTAGCAGGGCAGCCCGACATCGCGGATGCCCGGCAGATCGCGGACCGCGCCGTCGGTCACGAAGCCGACGCAGCCC
>SLRI01000578.1 GCA_007131045.1 Rhodospirillales bacterium | reverse complement strand
GAGGCCGAGTTCCGGCCGCTTCGCCGAGGGCCTTGTCTCCAGGACCTCGCTCACGCAGCCGAGGACGTCGCCCGGCCGGGTGGCGGTGGGCCAGCGCAGCGCCTCGACCCCGGCGCCGATGACGCCGCCCGCAGGCTCGAGCTCGCCCTCGACCAGAAGCCGCATGGTGAGCCCTGCCGTGTGCCAACCGCTGGCGACGAGGCCGCCGAAGAACGAGCGGTCGGCCGCCGCCTCCTCGAGATGGAAGGGCTGCGGGTCGAACGATGCCGCGAACGTCTTGATCGCCTCCGGCTCGACCAGAGCCGTGCCCCGCGACCGAAAAGTCTGGCCCGGGGTGAAATCCTCGAAATAGCGCATCGGCAGGTGACCTCGCGAAGAGCCGGGCGGTGTGCATCCCGGCAGTGTCAGCGGCGGTTGGGGGCAGAGCCTCCCGGTGCTAGCTCATGGCGTCGCCACAGCCCGAAAGCCGCCCCATGCAAGACCTCCTCCTCTGGCTCGCCGTCGCCTTGTGCGTCAGCCAGTCGGCCACGCTCTCCGGCCTCAACCTCGCCGTCTTCTCGATCGGCCGGCTGCACCTCGAGGCCATGGCCGAGGACGGCGACCGGGACGCCGCAGCCGTGCTCGAGCTCAGGAAGGACGCCAACGTCACCCTGGTGACCATCCTCTGGGCCAATGTCGGGGTCAACGTGCTGTTGACCCTCCTGGTCGAATCGGCCCTGGCCGGAATTGCCGCCTTCTTCTTTTCGACCGTCGTCATCACCATCTTCGGCGAGATCATCCCGCAGGCCTGGTTCACCCGCAACGCCTTGAAGGTCGCAGCCCTGCTCGCCCCGGTGCTGCGCCTCTACCGCTTCGTGCTCTACCCGGTCGCCTGGCCGATCGGCTGGATTCTCGACCGGACGGTGGGCGAGGAGGCGATCCCCTGGTTTCGCGAGGCCGAGCTCAAGGACGTGATCCGCCGCCACGCCAAAGCGGGGCATACCGAGGTCGGGCCGATCGAGGCCACCGGTGCCGTCAATTTCCTCGCCCTCGACGACCTGCCGATCCGTGCCGAAGGCGAGCCCCTGGATCCGGCGAGCGTGATCGCCCTGCCGTTCGCCGCGGGCCGCGCGGTCTTCCCGACGATCGACCGCCGGCCCGACGATCCGTTTCTCGCCCGGCTCGCCCGAAGCGGCCGTTCCTGGGCGATCATCACGGACCAGGCGTCGGGCCAGCCGCGCCTCGCCCTCGATGTTCCGGACTGCCTCGGCCATGCGCTCTTCGGTGAAGGCCCCTTCGATCCGGCCGCCTTCTGCCATCGCCCGCTGGTCACCACCGACCCGGCCGAGCCGCTCGGCCGCATCCTCACCCGGCTCGGGGTCGACCCCGAGCACGGCAGCGACGATGTCATCGACGAGGACCTGATCCTGCTCTGGACCCCGACCGACCGGCGGATCGTCACCGGCGCGGACATCCTCGGCCGCCTGCTGCGCGGCATCGCCAAAGGCACGCCGCCGCCGGCAAGCTGACCGTCAGGGCTGCTCGCGGCGCTTCGCCTGCTGCCAGAGCGCCTCGAGCGCGTCGAGATCGAGCGTGTCGAGCGGGGCGTCGCTCGCCCCCTCCATCAGGCGAAATCGGCGGTCGAACTTCGCATTGGCCTGCCTGAGCGCCGTCTCGGGGTCGAGCCCCAGCCGTCGCGCGTGGTTGACCAGGGTGAACAGGAGATCGCCCAGCTCGTCCTCGCGCTCCTCCGGCCGGGCGGCCTCGAGCTCGTCGAGCTCCTCCTCGACCTTGGCCCTGACCCCGGCGAGGTCCGGCCAGTCGAAGCCGACCCGGGCCGCCCGCTTCTGCAGCTTGATCGCCCGGGTCAAGGCCGGCAGGCCCTGGGGCAAATCGTCGAGCACGCTGGGCCGGCTGCCGCTGGCGGCGGCTTTCGCTGCCCGCTCGGTGGCCTTCATCGCCTCCCAATGCTCGCGCTGGGCAGCCGCCGTGCGCACCTCCACCGCTTCGAAGACGTGCGGGTGGCGGGCGATCAGCTTCTCGGTGACCGCCAATGCCACGTCGTCGAAGGCAAAGAGCCCTTCCTCCTCGGCGATCCGGCTGTGATAGACGACCTGCAGCAGGAGATCGCCGAGCTCGCCCGCCAGCTCGCCCCAAGCCCCCCGCTCGATCGCGTCGGCGACCTCGTAGGCCTCCTCGATCGTATAAGGCGCAATCGTCGCGAAGGTCTGCTCGATATCCCATGGACAGCCGCGCTCGGGGTCGCGCAGCCGGCGCATCACCGCGAGCAGCTGGTCGATCGGGCGGTCGAAGGGCGGTCGGTCGAAAGGCGGACGGTCGCTCAAAGCAGGCTCCCTTGGGCCTTGGGGGCGCTGGCCCTTTTCGTCTTGGCCGGGCGCTTGGCCGAGGCCGGCACGACCGGAAGGCGGCCGTCGGCGAACTCGATGTCGAGCCCGGGCTCGGTGCCGGCGGCGGCCGCGGTGGTGACCAGCCCCGTTTGCCCGTGGACCAGGGCGTAGCCGCGCTCGAGCACCCGGCGATGGCTGAGGCTCTC
>SLRI01000092.1 GCA_007131045.1 Rhodospirillales bacterium | reverse complement strand
GCTGCTCGACGGCGCCCGGGTGCCCTGGGTGCTGCTGGAGAACGTGTCGTTCATGCTGCATCTCGACGGCGGGCGGGCGATGGCCCGGCTGGTCGAGGCGTTCGAGGCGCGGGGGTACCTCTGGGCCTATCGGGTCGTGAACTCGCTGGCGTTCCTGCCGCAGCGGCGCGAGCGGGTGTTCTTCCTGGCCAGCCGCGTCGCCGATCCGGCCGACGTGCTGTTGACCGACGCGCTCGAGCCACCGCTGGTCACGACCAAGCTTTCGACCCATGCGCACGGCTTCTATTGGACCGAGGGGACGCGCGGGCTCGGCTGGGCGAAGGATGCCGTGCCGACGTTGAAGAACGGCTCGACCATCGGCATCCCCTCGCCGCCGGCCGTGCTGTTGCCGGACGGCCGGGTGATCCAGCCCGACATTCGTGATGCCGAGCGGCTGCAGGGCTTCGAGCCGGATTGGACGGCGCCCGCGATCGGGGCCGGCAAGGCGTCGCTGCGCTGGTCGCTCGTCGGCAATGCGGTGAGCGTGCCGGTGGCGACGTGGCTCGGCGAGCGGCTGCTGGAGCCCGGTCGCTATGACCGTGGTCGCGATCGGGCCGTACTCGGCGCCGGGCCCTGGCCGCGCGCGGCGCGGTCCGACGGCGGGCAGCGGCTGGCCGTGGCGATCGGCGCCTTTCCGGTCTGGCGGCAGCGCCCGCCCTTGGCCGAGTTCCTGCGCCATCCGGGCAAGCTCTTGTCCGCGCGGGCGACGGCCGGATTTCTCTCGAGGGCCAAGGCCAGCCGGTTGCGCTTCGAGCCCGGTTTTCTCGACTGCCTCGAGCAGCATCGGGCGCTGATGCAGGGCGAGCTTTCGGGCGTTCCCGATCGTCGAAGCCGGATCGCGCCCGCCTTCACCGGCGGCTGAGGCCGTGCCGCGTCCGCTCTTGCCGACCGATCCGGCGCGGCGCGCGCTGATGCAGCGAGTGCGGCAGCGTCGGACCCGGCCCGAGGATCTGGTTGCCGCCGGGCTTCGCGAACGCGGTCTGCACTACAGGCGGAACGTGAAAGCCCTGCCCGGCAGCCCGGATTTCGCCAACCGGCGGCGCGGTTGGGCGATCTTCGTCAACGGCTGCTTCTGGCACCACCACAAGGGATGCAAGCGCGGCACGATTCCGCAGCGCAACCGCCCGTTCTGGGTCGACAAGTTCGCCGCCAATCGCCGGCGGGATGCGACCAAGATCAGGGCGTTGCGGCGGGCCGGGCTCAGGGTCGTCGTGATTTGGGAGTGCGAAGCGCTCGATCCGCGACGGCTGGCCCAGCACCTGGCGGTGTTGGCGAACGGCCGATCCGCCCCGTGGCCAAAAGGCTGACCTCCCGGCGCGAAGAAACCGCGCTCGTTTATCGTTCCTTCACATTTCCCCGGTATTCTTCGTGCGATGCGACCTCCAGGAGCGAGGCCGTGCTGTAGACACTCAATAGACTGGCCAACGAGCGAGCGGATCGATGCCGGATGAACCTTCTTCGGCCACGAAACCCGGCGTTCACCGGCAACGACCGCAACCCGAGCAAGCCCGCTTTCAAGTGCCGTTGGGGCGCGGGGAAGATCATCTTCCCCGCATACTTTGCTAGCCTCTTCCCAACTTCTCGTCGAGTTGGCCGATGGCGGCCGGGGGCAGGGCCACGTCGAGGTGGACGCCGGATTCGTCGTCCTTGCGGCTGAGCACGCGGCCTTGCTGGTGGAGCCAGTTGATGATCGCGCCCTGGTCGTGGCCGAGGTCGAGGTGGACGGTCTTGTCGTCGGCGCTGAGGCGTTCTTCGACGAGGGCGAGCAGCGTGCCCAGGCCTTCGCCGGTCTTGGCCGAGACCGGGATGGTATTCGGGCTCTCGCTCGCGCGGACGACGGTTTCGGCGCGCGTTTCGGGGGGCAGGGCGTCGAGCTTGTTCCAGGCTTCGACGAGGCGTTCGGCACGCGCCGGCTCGTCGACGCCGAGTTCGGTCAGGACCGATTCGACGTCGGATTTCTGCGCCTCGGCTTCGGGGTGGTCGATGGCGCGGACATGGACGAGGAGGTCGGCCTCGAGCACTTCCTCGAGGGTGGCGCGGAAGGCTGCCACCAGGGTCGTCGGCAGGTCGGTGATGAAGCCCACGGTGTCGGAGAGGATGACGTTGCGGCCGGACGGCAGCTTGACCACGCGCATGGTGGGGTCGAGGGTGGCAAAGAGCAGGTCCTCGGCCATCACGTCCGCCCCGGTCAGGCGGTTGAAGAGGGTGGACTTGCCGGCATTGGTGTAGCCGACCAATGCGATGACCGGGTAGGGCACGCGGCCGCGGGCGGTGCGGTGCAGGCCGCGGGTGCGGCTGACCTGCGCCAGCTCTTTCTTCAGCGCCGTGATGCGGTCGTCGATCCGTCTGCGGTCGAGCTCGATCTGCCGCTCGCCCGGGCCGCCCATGAAGCCGGCACCGCCGCGCTGCCGTTCCAGGTGCGTCCAGGAGCGGACCAGGCGCGAGCGCTGGTAGGTCAAGGCTGCGAGCTCGACCTGCAGCACGCCCTCGCGGGTTCG
>SLRI01000001.1 GCA_007131045.1 Rhodospirillales bacterium | reverse complement strand
TTGTCGACGACGCAGTCGGCGTCCTCGGGCGGAAAGACCTCGGTGGCGCCATAAGAGCGGACGATCCGCGCATCGAGGCCGTGGGTGACCAGCCACTCGGTGGTCAGCTTCTCGTACTCGGTCGCCACCACGAAGCGGGTCCGCGGCGGGCGGCCGTCCACGAGAAAGCGGTGATCGGCGGCAGCGACGATGCGCACCGGATCGAGGCTCGTGTCGACCAGCTCGACCAGATCGACGGATTTCTCGGCGACCCAATCGGCGCCGGCGAAGCCGAGGTCGCGGCTGCCGGCATCGAGCATCTCGACGATGTTCTGCGGCTTGAGGATCTTCGCCTCGAACTCCTCGAGCGACAGGGTCGGGCGATAGCCGCGGCGGTCGTAGGTCAGGCGGATTCCGGCGTCGCCCAGGAGCTGGACGACGCCGTCCTGCATGCGGCCCTTGGGCAAGGCGAGATGGACGATGGCGGACAAGGGCTTTTCGACCGAACGGTGGTGGACGAGACGAGGCAACCCCCGCCGTCACCAGCGGGCGCTGCCCCCGAGCCTATAGCCCTGCCGCCGCGTGCCGTAAAGCCGGCCCCTCAACCGCGCGCCGGCTGTGCCTCCTCGCCGTTGTAGCCGGCGTTCTCCGGGACGTAGAGTCCGTCCTCGGGGCCGACCCAGAGCGGCTCGCTCTGCATGAAGCCGCCGAGCATGTCGGTGCCGTTGCTCGCTGCGTTTTCGGGCGCGGCACCGGTGAAGGTGCTGGCCTCGGCGTTTTCGTAGAGGGCGAAGGGAGCGTCGTGCGCCGGCCCGTCGTCCAGCCAGGCGGGATCGAGGATGTCGTCCGGGGCGTCCACCGATTGCGGCCCGAGATAGATGGCGAGGAGATCGTCCTCGGCCGCCGGCTCGAACGCTGCCGGGGCCGGACCCTCGAGGAACTGGTCGAGGGCGAGGATCTGCCCTTCGTGCTCGATCCCGGCGAAGGCCTCGCGGTGGTTGGCGTAGTCGTCGATGCGGACGATGTCGGCGCCGCCGTGGCCGATCACCAGATCGCTGCCGTCGTAGCGGGCTTCGAGGGCAGTCGGCTCCTCGAGCCCCTCGAAGCGCAGCCGGTTGACGCCTTCGTGGTCGAAGATCGTGTTCTTTCCGCCCTCGGCGAGGCCGAAGACGTAGAGGTCGTCGCCCTCGCCGCCGTGCAGCTCGTTCTCGCCCGGGCCGCCGTAGAGCACGTCGTCGCCCGGGCCGCCGAACAGCACGTCGTCGCCGGTGCCGGCATAGAGATTGTCGTTGCCCGGGCCGCCGTGCAGCACGTTGTTGCCGCCACCGGCATAGAGCACGTCGTCGCCCTTGCCGCCGTAGAGGCGGTTGTCGCCGTCATTGCCCCAGATGGTGTTGCCCTGGTCGGACGCCACGACGTCGTGGCCGACATCGCCGGTGAGCCGGACCTGGTCGATATCGCGGTGGACCTGCCAGGTGTGGGGATTGACGTCGTCGGGCAAGGCGGCGGGGCCGTCGCTCGAGCTCATCCGCAGCGTCGCCTCGCCGTTCGGCCCGGCGGCCGAGAAGCGCCCCTTCAACGAGGCGGCAAAGCCCGGCGCCACCTCGAGGGTGTCGACACCACCGCCGTTCGGACCTTCGCGATTGCCGATCGCCGTGTCCTTCCAGTCGTTGATCACCAGCGTGTCGTTGCCGGTACCGGCGAACAGCCGGTTGGTGCCAGCGACGCCGTCGAGCCGGTCGTTGCCCGGACCTCCATGGATCACGTCGTTGCCGGTGCCACCGAAGAGCAGGTTGTCGCCTTCGTCACCCCAGATTTCGTTGTTGCCACCGACGCCGTAGATCGTATCGTTGCCCGGACCGCCGCGCAACACGTCGTTGCCGGTGCCGCCGTAGATCAGGTCGTCGCCGGCACCGCCGAAGACCGTGTTCTTGCCGCCCACCGCATCGATGATGTCGTCGCCGTCCGTGCCGACCAGAAAATCGTTCTGTGGCGTGCCGGTGATCCGCAGACCGGGATTGCCCACCGGTGCGCCGTTGTCGCCCGGATCGGCCCCGTCCCCGATTGGGCCGGGCGTGGCCCGCGGCGGCTCGATTGCGATGGGCTCGCGCTGGACGTCTCGGGGATCGCCGATGTCGCCGATGTTCTCGTCACGGGAAAAGGGTGCCTCGTCGCCGAACGCGGGCATCACGAACGGTGCCTCGGCGCCGAAGGCGAGGGTCACGCCGCCGATGTCCGGCAGGGGCGGTGCCGCAGTCTCGGCCGCCGCGCCGCCGACGGCCATGTCCGTCGACGCCGGCCCGGCCGCCGTCACCAGGCTGCCCGGATCGGAAGCAGCCGTGTCGCCGGCTGGCACATCGCCACCGACCGCTGCTGCCGCTGCCGCCGTGCCGGCCACGACCAGCGGTGCGGCCGACGCCATGCTGGCGCCACCCGCGGAAGAGCCGCCGTCGTTGGCCGGCGCTCGGCCGCGCTCGCCATCGACCACGGACCCGGCTTCGCCCGTCTCGGGCTCGGCCGCAGCCGCCGCGTCGCCGCGCATCAGCAACAGGCCCATGA
>SLRI01000107.1 GCA_007131045.1 Rhodospirillales bacterium | reverse complement strand
TTTCCGCTGCTCTACTGGCCGGTGCCGCCCGAGCATCCGGGGCTGGCCTCGATCACCCTCGACCATCTCGAGGATTATCTCCGCCAGGGAGGGATGATCCTGTTCGATACCGGTGACGGCGGCCGGCTGTTGCCCGGCCAGGACATCCGCGGGCCGGGCGAACGGCGGCTCGGCGAGTTGCTGCGCGGTCTCGATCTCGCACCTCTGGAGCCGATGCCGGACGATCACGTGCTGACCCGCTCGTTCTACCTGATGCAGGACCTGCCCGGCCGCTATGCCGGCCGGCCGATCTGGGTCGACCGGCCGCCGCAGAGTGTGAATGACGGCGTCTCCAGCGTCATCATCGGGGCGCACGACTGGGCTGGGGCCTGGGCCGAGGACGAGTACGGCCGCACCCTCTATCCCGTGGTGCCCGGCGGCGAACGGCAGCGCGAGATGGCCCGGCGGTTCGGCGTCAACCTCGCGATGTACGCGCTGACCGGCAACTACAAGACCGACCAGGTGCACATCCCGGCCCTGCTCGAGAGGCTCGGCCAATGACCGAGAGCACCCTGGTCTTCCAGCCGCTGATCCCGCTCTGGCTGCTGGCCGTGCTCGGCGGCATTGCCCTTCTGTTGCTCGCCTTCGGGCTCTGGCGCGGCGCCCGCGGCACGCTCTGGCGCGGTCTCTTCGCGACATTGTTGATCCTGGCCTTGGCCGGGCCGCAGCATCTGCGCGAGGAGCGCCAGTCGCTCGACGACATCGTCGTGGTCATCGAGGATCAGAGCCCGAGCCAGCGGATCGCCGATCGGCCCGGGGTCACCGCCGAGGCGGCGGACGCGCTGGTCGATCGCCTCCAGGGCCAGGACGGGCTGGATGTCCGCCGCTTCGCCATGGACGGCAGTAGCCGCCGCGGCACCGATCTCTTCGCCAGCCTGCGCGAGCGGCTGGGCGAGGTCGACCGCGAGCGGCTGGCCGGGATCGTCGCCCTTACCGACGGCCGCGTCCACGACGCCCCGGCCGCGGCCGAGGACTGGCCGGTCGATGCCCCCTTCCACGTCCTCTTGACCGGCCGGCCGGACGAGGTCGACCGAAGGCTCACGGTCGAGCAGGCGCCCTCGTTCGGGGTGGTGGGTGAGCCGATCCCGGTCACCGTCCGGGTCGACACGACGCCCCAAGGTGCCGGCGACCCGGCACCGATGACGCTCGGCGTCGAGCGGGACGGCGAGCCGTTCAAGGAGCTGACCATCAGCGAGGGCGAGCCCATCGAGCTCGAGCTCGAGCTCGAGAACGCCGGCCCGACCGTGTTCGAGTTCCAGATCCCGGTGATGGCGGGCGAGCTCACCGCCTTGAACAACCGCCAGACGATCACCGTCAACGGCATCCGCGACCGGCTCCGGGTGCTCCTGGTCTCCGGTCAGCCTTATCCGGGGCTGCGCGTCTGGCGCAATCTCCTGAAGGCCGATCCGGCGGTCGATCTGGTGCATTTCACCATTCTACGCCCGCCCGAGAAGCAGGACGGCACGCCGATCCGCGAGCTGGCGCTGATCGCTTTTCCGAGCCGCGAGCTGTTCGAGGTCAAGCTCGCCGAGTTCGACCTGATCATCTTCGACCGCTATTCCAGGCGTGGTCTTCTGCCCCTGGTTTATCTCGACAATGTCGCCCGCTACGTCGAGGAGGGCGGCGCCCTTCTGGAGGCGGCCGGCCCCGAGTTCGCGCAGCCGCACAGCCTCTACCGCACGCCGCTCTCCCGGGTGCTGCCCGGGCGGCCTTCGGGCGAGGTCTACGAGCGCGGCTTCAGGCCGTCCGTGACCGAGCTCGGCGATCTCCACCCGGTGACCTCGGGCCTCGCCCATGACGGTGGTGGCGACAATGGCGGCGAGTGGGGCCGCTGGTTCAGGCAGATCGACGTCGAGGCGCCGAACGGCCAGGTCTTGATGACCGGCGTCGCCGATCGGCCGCTCTTGGTGCTCGAGCGGGTCGGCGAGGGCCGGGTGGCGCAGCTGCTCTCCGATCATGCTTGGCTCTGGGCCCGGGGTCACGAGGGTGGCGGCCCGCAGGCCACACTGTTGCGCCGGCTGGTGCACTGGCTGATGCGCGAGCCGGAGCTCGAGGAGGAAGCGCTGCGCGCCGTCGCCGTCGGCGACGGGCTCAGGATCGAGCGGCAGTCGCTCGAGGCCCTGCCGGTCGAGGTCGAGGTCACGGCACCCTCGGGCGAGCGCTTCGCGGTGGCCCTCGAGCCGATCTCGGACGGCCTGGCCGCTGCCGAGATCGAGGCCACCGAGGACGGCCTCTACCGGGTCCGGCACGGCGAGCATCTGGCCTTTGCGACGCCGCGGCCGATCGCCCCGATCGAGCTCGCCGACATGACCGCCACGTCCGAGATCCTGGCGCCGATCGCCACCGCCACCGGCGGCTCGGTCACCTGGCTCGCCGATCGCGGCCTGCCGGACATCCGCCGGGTCGAGGCCGACCGGCGGGCATCGGGTGCCGGCTGGATCGGGCTCGAGCGCAACCGCGCCTATACGGTCGAGGGGCTGACCCAGACCCCCCTCCTGCC
>SLRI01000179.1 GCA_007131045.1 Rhodospirillales bacterium | reverse complement strand
CGAAGGCCTTCTGGTGCAGCGTGCCGTCCGGGTTGCGGTCGAAGAAGCAGCCGATCTCGTTCTCGAGCTCGTGCACCCGCTCGACGGCTTTGGTCACCAGGGTCCAGGCGAGCTCCTGGTTGTTGAGCCACTTGCCGCCTTCGATCGTGTCCATGAAGTGGCGCTCGATCGAGTCCTCCGGGGCCAGGGCCACGTTGTAGCCGCCCTGGACCATCCGGGTGCAGCCGCATTTGCCCAAGAGGCCCTTGACCGCAACGGTGATCGCGAGCTCGGGCGCCGCTTGCTTGGCATGAAGCGCCGCGAAGAGGCCGGCCCCGCCGGCACCGAGGATCAGGATGTCCGTATCGTGCTGGTCGATCGGCTCGGGCATCACCAGGCAGCCAGGAGGAAGAGGAGACCCGAGAATAGCGCAAAACCGAAGGCGATGGCGATCCAGGTCTTCTGCCGGTCGGACCAGGGGAGGAACTCGAGTGCGAGGAGCCTGAGCCCGCCCGCGAGGTGGACGGCCAGGAGGACGACGAGGAGAGTCTCCGCGAGCTTGACCAGCGGCTGCTCGGTCCAGCGGAAGAAGGCATCGGCCGCCCTCGGCTCCAGCATCAGGCCCAGCACCAGAAAATGCAGCGGCAGGAAGAGGGCGAGGCCGACACCCGAGACGCGGTGCACGACGAACGCCCAGTAGGCCGGGTGGTTGCGCATGGCCAGGCGCTGCAGGGCCGAGGCGGTCATGTGACGATCACCACCGCGCGCAGGCCGAGCACCAACACGGCCAGGAAGAAGCAGAGCATCGCCAGATCCAGCCCGCCGCCCCGCCAGCCCGTCATCTCCACCAGCACCGTGCGCAGGCCGATGGTGCCGTGGATGGCGGCCGCCACGACGAACAGGCCGTAGAAGCCGGCCCAGAACAGGCTGCCCTCGGTGCGGCCGAGGATCGCCTCGGCACTGAGCCCGGTCCGGGTCGCGTAGACGATGACGGCGAGATGAACGAGCACCAAGGGCGCCATGACGAGGGCCGTCAGGCGCTGCAGCACGTAGAGGCGAAGGGACATGCCGCTCAAAGCTCGCCCTTCAGCGCCGCCTTGACCGCCAGGCGCTTGAGACCCGCGATCGAGCCTGTCGGGTTGAGGCTGTTGGGGCAGTAGCGGGCGCAGTTGCCCATGCTGTGGCAGCCGAGGCAGCCGGAGCCGCTGGCCACGGCCCGCAGCCGCTGGCCATGATCGCCGTCGCGCACGTCGTTCTGCAGCGTCCAGGCGCGGTTCAGGGCGGCCGGGCCCTGATAGGCCGGATCCCAGGCCACGACATCGCAGGCGGCATGGCAGATGCCGCAATTGATGCACTCGATCCCGGCATCGGCTGCCTGCCGCGCGGGGCTCGAGGGTGGCACCACGGCGATCGGATCGTGGCGGGTGGATGTGGGCACGAAGCGGCCGCCGGCTTCCTGCCACTTCTCGAAGAAGCCGGTCATGTCGACGGCCAGATCCTTGATCACCGGCATGTTGCGCAGCGGGCGGAGCTCGAGACTGCCGGCCTCGGCGACGCGCTCGACGCTGGCCCGACAGGTCCAGCGCGGCTTGCCGTTCACCGTCATCGCACACGAGCCGCACATGCCGACCCGGCAAGCGAAGCGGTAGGAGAGCGTGGGATCGAGGCGGCGCTGGATATAGGTCACGACATCGAGCACGGTCTGCTTGTCGCCCCTGGGCACGACGTAGCGCTGCAGCTCGCCAGCACTGTCGCCGCGCCAGACCTGGACGTCGAGGTCGGTCGTCATTACTGGCGCTGCATGCCCCATTTCTGCACCGTTCGGGCCTCGATCCAGCGGAAGATCACGTTCTCGATCAGAAGGCCGATGATGATCACCATGGCGAGCCCGGCGAAGACCTTGTCGATCAGAAGCTCGTTACGGTTCTGGAAGATGTACCAGCCGAGCCCGCCAGCGCCCGAGCTGGCACCGAAGACGAGTTCGGCTGCGATCAGCGTGCGCCAGGCGAAGGCCCAGGCGATCTTGAGGCCGGCGAGGATCGAGGGGAAGGCGGCCGGGATCAGGATGTGGATGACGTAGCGCACCCCGCTGAGACCATAATTGCGCCCGGCCATGCGCAGCGTCTCGGAGACCGCCATGAAGCCGGAGTGGGTGTTCAGGGCCAGAGGCCAGAGCACCGCATGGATCAGCACGAAGATGAGGCTGGCCTCGCCCAGGCCGAACCAGAGCATGGCGATCGGCAGGAGTGCTATCGCCGGCAACGGGTTGAACATCGAGGTCAAGGTCGAGAGGAGATCGTTGCCGATCCGGGTCGAGACCGCGAGCGAGGTCAGGACCATGGCGATCACGATGCCGATGACGTAGCCCTTGAACAGGGTCGAGATCGAGACCCAGGCCTTGAGCAGCAGCCCGTCGGCGGTCAGCGAGGCCACCAGCGCCTGGGCCATCGCCCAGAAGGTCGGCAGCATCAGCGGGTTGCTCAGATAGACGGCGTAAAGCTGCCAGATCAGCGCCAGGCCGACGAGGATGGCGGCCCGCCTGAGGAAGGTGACGTTCTGGAT
>SLRI01000223.1 GCA_007131045.1 Rhodospirillales bacterium | reverse complement strand
GCTGGCCGCCTTGGCCCCGGCGCTGGCGCTCCTGGCACTCTTGCAGCTGGTCTGGTCGTTCGGCCGCGATCTCCGCTACCTGCTCGGCCGCGAGGCCGCCGCCTGACCACGCCCATCGATACGGACAGCCCATGACCCGAGCCTGGCCCTGGCTGACGGCGCTCGCCCTCAGCCTCGCCCTCGTCGTCGCCTTCAACCAGCCGCGCAGCATGGCCGAGCTCGGCAGCCTGGCGGCCTGGCGCATCCCGCTCGAGCCGGTCGCCGCTCTCTTGCTCGTGGCGCTGCTCCCCGGCCGCATCTGGGCCTGGCTCGCCGCCTTCGTCCTGGGGGCGATGCTCTGGCTGCGGCTCGGCGACCAGCTGGTCTGGCAGTGGATGGGCCGCCCGTTCACCGCCATCTTCGACATTCCCCTGGGCCTCTCGCTGGTCGAGATCGGCTTTGCCGCGCTGGGCTGGCCGCTCACCCTGGGCCTCGTCCTTGCCGTCTTCATCGTCCTGCCCCTGGCGATGGCGCTCGTCTGGGTCTGGCAGCGCCGGGTCTTTGCCGCACCCCGCTCGGTCGTCTTCGGCCTGGTGGCGCTCACCACCGCCCTCTTTGCCGTCGACCGGCTGCAGGCGATGCCGAGCCTCACCTCCGCCTACGGCTTCGATCAGCTGCGCCTGCAGCTCGAGCGCAGCCAGGCAGCACTAGAGGCGCGTCAGGTCTGGCACGCGGCTCATGCGGTCGACCCGGTCCAGGACATCCCCGACGAGCATCTGCTGACCGGCCTCGAGGGCAAGGACGTCCTCCTCCTCTGGATCGAATCGGTCGGCCGCACGGCCTCGACCCTCGAGCCCTTCAAGGGTCCGATGCTGGAGCGTCTGGCCGCCTTCGAGGCCGACCTCGAGCCCTTGGGCCTCGAGGCCGCTTCCGGCTGGCTGGTCTCGCCCACCATCGGCGGCCAGTCCTGGCTGGCGCATGCCACGCTGGCCTCGGGTGTCTGGACCGCCGATCAGCCCTCGCACCGCCAATACCTGCAGGACGCGAGGACCGACCTCGCGCATCTCTTCGCCAGGGCGGGCCACAAGACCGTGCTCGGCATGCCGGCCATCGTCAGCCCCTGGCCCGAGGTCTACAACCTGGGGTTCGAGACCTGGTACTTCGCGGACGACTTCGGCTACCAGGGCCCGCCACTGGAATGGGTGACCATGCCCGACCAGTACACCCTCTGGGCGCTCGAGAACGCCGAGCGCAGTGAGCCCCTGGCCGAGCGCCGCCCGGTCTACCTGCAGGTGGCGCTGATCTCCAGCCATGCCCCGTTCACCCCGGACATCCCGGTGGTCGAGCCCTGGGAGCGCCTGGGCGACGGCTCGATCGTCCACGACCTGCCCAAGGACGGCGGCCTGCCGCGCGACGTCTGGCGCGACCACGACACCCTGCTCGCCGCCTACAGCCGCTCGGTCGACTACACCTACGAGACCCTGCAGTCGCACACCCGCCGCTACGGCAACGCCGACACGCTGACCATCATGATCGGCGACCACGAGCCCGCTTCGCGCATCAGCGGCACCAGCGACGAGCGCGCCGTCCCGATCCACGTCGTCAGCGGCGATCCCGCCCTGCTCCAGCCCTTCCTCGACTGGGGCTTCACCCCCGGCATGACGCCCACCGAAGCGTCCGCCGAATACCCGATGACCGAGTTCCGCCCCTTCCTCGTCCAGGCCTTCAGCGGCCCGCCAGCGGTAACGAACTGAAGAGGAAGGATGTTGGGAGGCTAGCCTCCCCACGCCCACCGGAACTTTGGGGTGGTGGCGTCCAAAAAAGGTACCTGGAACCTTTTCTTGGGGTGGTGGGGTGTGGGCGGTGGTGGCAGTTTGCTGGCGGGGGTTGCAAGAGCAGAAGAGAGGGGCGTTACCCTTGAGTTTGATCCAACTCGTCTATGCCTCGCGGCCGTTCGGCTTCGACGCGGCCATCCTCAACGGCATCCTGAGCGACGCGCGTCGGCTCAACCCGGCCAACGACGTCACCGGCGCCCTGATCTGCCGGGCGGACCTCTATCTGCAGCTGCTCGAAGGCCCGCCGACGGCGGTCGAGGCCACTTTCGCCCGCATCGCCCGCGACGACCGCCACGTCGAGGTCGAGCGCCTGGCCGGCCGCGCCGTCGAGCAGCGCCTCTTCCCCGACTGGGCGATGCGCGACGACCCGGCGCGCTCGTGGATGTGGACACGAGAGGAGGTCGATGGCGGCGCCCTCGTCCGGGCGACCGAGGAGGAGGTCGTTGCGGTGTTCGAGCGGCTGGCGGCCGAGTCCGCTGCAGGTAGCGGCATGCGCGACAACTGAGGCGGATCGAGGAACGCCCCTTGGCTCGAACAAAAGACGGCATAAAGGGGAGCTGTCCCCAGCAGGGGCGAAATGTGACGCTGCCTCAAGGACACAGTTTTCAAAGAGCTCTTAGATTGTGGAGAGGCGCGCAATAAGGACCCCGTTTCCGGGGTGATCGGCTTCCAAAAGGGACCCCCCTGGCGATGGGGTTCACAGTGCTCCCGAGTTCATCGGGAGCCGAGGTTG